>JAVFAP010000346.1:0-1834 GCA_034002445.1 bacterium
AATGACGCTCTATCAGCGGATGTATGCGTGTCAATCGGTCAAGGAGGCGCAGCGGGCCTGGTATATCGCTGGCTTGTTTGAATATCCGGTGATGGCTTTTACCGGGGTCTTTTTGGGCATGTGTTCCCGGGTGCTGTTCCCTGGGCTGGAATCGGAGATGGGGGTGCCGGTGCTGATCAAGGAAATTTTGCCGATGGGGATCACCGGGATTGTGATCGCGTCGTATTTTTCGGCGATTATGTCAACTGCCGATAGTTGCTTGATGGCATCTTCGGGGAATTTCGTCAATGATATTTTGGGGCGGTATGTGTTTCGATCCTTATCCCACCAGGGACTGATCCGTCTTTCGCAGATGGTGACGCTGATGCTCGGGGTGGCGGCGGTGTTGATCGCCAGTCGGTTCGAGCGGGTGCTGGATGCGATTTTGTATGCGTATGCCTTTATGGTCTCGGGACTTTTCGTTCCGACGTTGGGGGCGTATTTCTGGCCACGCGGGAGTTCGGCGGGGGCGTTGGCGGGCATGCTGCTGGGGGGGACGCTCACCCTGCTGTTGCTTTTGAAGATTATCGCGTTGCCAGTTGGACTGGCCCGGATTGGATTGGACGCCACTCTCTATGGAATTGTGCTGTCCGCCATGGCGTATGTTAGCGTGTCGCTTATATTGCCGGACCCAATGAAAGGAGATAAAAATTGAATACTACACCAGTTGTTTATGATCAAATCGAAACTCTCGGGGGTTCGCTGATCCAGCATGGGCCTCAGAATGATCGGATTTATTTAATGAAGCTGAACGCGGGGGATTGTCCCTGGATTGTGAACCGGCTGGAGACGCTGGCGAAGGAGCATGGGTATTCCAAACTCGTTGCCAAGGTCCCCGTGCCGCTGGCGGGTCCGTTTTTACAGATGGGGTATAAGGAAGAAGCGCTGGTTCCCGGTTTTTACCGGGGGGAAGTGGACGCCATGTTTATGGGGTTTTATCTAAAGCCGGAGCGGGAACGGGTGGCCAACGCCGAAGAATTGAAAGTCGTGGTGCAGACCGCAAAACAAAAAGGTGATGCGGGGCAGATCCGGAGTGCCCTGCCAGATGGCTCTGAGATGGCGCAGGCCACCATAGCGGACGCCACGGAAATCGCGGCGCTGTACCGGACGGTCTTTGCCACGTACCCGTTTCCGATCCATGACCCCGCTTATATTCAAGAAACCATGAAAAGCCACATTGAATATTTTGTCGTTCGGGAGAAAGGGGAATTGGTGGCGGCTTCCTCGGCGGAAATGGATTTGAAATCATTGAATGTGGAGATGACCGATTTCGCGACGCTGCCGACTTTGCGGGGAAAAGGGTATGCCAGTCTGCTGCTGCAGCGGATGGAAGAGGCGATGCGGCAGCGGGGTATGAAGACGGCGTACACCATTGCCCGGGCGGTGTCGTATGGGATGAACATCACCTTCGCGCGAATGGGGTACGCGTTTGGAGGGACTCTGTTTAACAACACCAATATATCCGGGGAGATTGAAAGTATGAATATATGGTATAAGGCAGTGGAGGGATGAAGATGGGATTGGTGCGGCCGTCGCCCTGGGGTCGGCTCTTGGCGCTTTATGAAAAAAATTGGTGTGTGGGGCGGGGGATTAATGCAGACATGGTGCGGGAAGCTGGTGGGCTAGTCTCGCTTCGCTCGCTTTGAGCCCACCCTACAAGGCAGTGGGGAGTGGGGAGTGTGAAGATGGGGTGTATCGGTAAAGTGCACCCCGTGTATTGGATCACGGAATGGTGGTTCAAAGAGGGAAGAACATGATCTTGAAAAGCCGGGGAGAGAGGCTCTATTGCTAGAGT
>JAVFAP010000346.1:1934-5049 GCA_034002445.1 bacterium
GAGTGGGGAGTGTGAAGATGGGGTGTATCGGTAAAGTGCACCCCGTGTATTGGATCACGGAATGGTGGTTCAAAGAGGGAAGAACATGATCTTGAAAAGCCGGGGAGAGAGGCTCTATTGCTAGAGTCTCTCCCTGGGAGTTTCAAAGAGGGAAGAACATGATCTTGGACGGGAATTGGTTATAAGATCAGCATGGCGTCGCCGTAGGAGTAGAAGCGATATTTATTTTCGATGGCGTGTTGGTAGGCACGGGCGCGGAAATCGTTGCCCATGAAGGCTGAGACGAGGAGGATGAGGGTGGTTTTGGGGAGGTGGAAATTGGTGACCATGGCGCTGACGATTTTGAAGGGATAGCCGGGGTAGATGAAAAGATTGGTGCGGTTTTCTCCGGGAGTGAGGCGGCCGGGGGCAGAGGCCGCGGATTCGAGCACACGCATGGCGGTGGTACCGACGGCGATGACACGGTTCTGGTTTTGAATGGCCGTTTCGATGGTTTGGGCGGCCTCGGGGCTCAGGGTAAAGGATTCCGTGTGCATTTTGTGATCTTCGATGCGGTCCACGCGCATGGGCAAGAAGGTGTCGAGCCCGACCCGCAGGGTCACGTATGCGATCCGCACTCCGTTGGCCCGCAGGGTTTGTAGGACGGTTTCGGTGAAGTGCAAACCGGCGGTGGGGGCGGCGGCGGAGTTGAGGTTGGGGCTGGGCTGAGCGAACACGGTTTGGTAACGGGCGTGGTCGAGTTCGGTGGTTTTGCCATGTTCGCGGGCGATGTAGGGGGGGAGGGGCACTTCACCGTGGCGGGCCAGGGCGTCGTCCCAATCGCCTTCCCAGAAGAATTGGACCAGAAATTTGCCATCCTTGAGAATTTCATTCACAATACAATAAAATGAAGAAGAGAACTGAACCTGGGTACCGACCTTAAGCCGGGACGCGCGGTAGGCGATCACTTCCCAGAGACCGTTGCCTTGGTTTTCCAGGAGAAGCATTTCGATTGCGGCGCCGCTGGGTTGTTTGACGCCAAAGAGGCGAGCGGGGAAGACGTAGGTATCGTTCAGGACCAGGACATCGCCGGGATTGAAGTAGTGGGGGATTTCGTAAAAGAGGTGATCCTGGAGAGATTGGGATGCCCGGTTGGCGACGAGAAGGCGGGAATGATCCCGCTTCCGCGCGGGGGTTTGGGCGATCAGTTCCGGGGGCAAGTCGTAGCAGAACGAATGGAGGTCCATGAAGATCCTTTTTCAGTATTCGGGATAGGGATTGAAGTCATTTCCAGAGTGGGAAAGAATAGTCCAAGCGGCCGGTCTTTTTGGGATTAGCCATAGCCGAAAGCTGGCTTTCATTATACCTTGTAAGACAAAAAACCAAACACACAGGTGGAACTGATGATCCAGATGTTGCATGAACATACCTATCCCGTCGTGCAGCCGCATGGTCCGATGCTGTATGCGGACCAGGAGCAGTTGAAATTGATATTGCGGACGATGTTGGGTGATGGAGAGCGAGCGATTATCGTGGATTTGCGGTATACCGATCTGATTACCAGCGCGGGACTGGGGATTTTGTTTACCTTGCAGAAAGAATTGCAAGCGGAAGGGGGTCGGATGGCCCTGGTCGGGCCGAAACCATCGGTATTGACCGCCTTGCGGGATTGGCGTCTGGATCAGATTCTGTCCATTTATGCCACGATGAAAGAGGCGTGTGATGCCCTTGGTTCCACGTCCTCTTGAGCGCGTGGATAGATCCAGGGGAGCGTGAGTGATGCCGTTGGAACTGGTCTTTTTGGAGCGGGGGAAGGTGGACTTGCTTCCCTATGAACTGGCTCCGGTCGCGGCGGATTCGGTCTGTGTTCGAACCCGGATGACGGGGATTCGGCATGGAGAAGACGCGCATATTTTACGGCAAGGCCCGGTGGGATGTTTTCCATATTGTCCGCTCACGTGGGGGTGTGGAGAGATTGTGGCGGTGGGGGAAGGGGTTACCGCGTTTCAGCCGGGGGAGTGGGTGCATGGTCCGATGGGGCATCGGGAGTTGCAGTTGGTGCCCGCGAGCCAATTGTACATGCTGGGGTGGATGAAGCCGGAGTTTTCGGTGTTTATCGAGCCTGGGATTCATGGGTTATCCTGTGTGCGGCGGGCGGGGATTCGGTATGGGGATACGGTGGCAGTAGTCGGCTTGGGGACGATTGGGCTGATGGCGTTACAATATATTTTGGCCAGCGGAGCGCGAGAGGTATGGGCGGTGGATCCCCTGCCGAGACGGTTGGAGGTGGCGCGGCGTTTGGGATCTCAGCACGTATGGCGGTGTGGGATGGGGTGCGGGCAGGAAGAGGCCCCGGTGGAGCAGTGTGAAGTGGTGATCGAACTTTCGGGTCTGGATGCAGGGCTGATGACAGCGATGTCTCTGGTCAAGAGAGAAGGCATTTTGTGCGGGGGCGGGGAGCGCTATTCGCGCGAAGCCAAGGTGGCGGTGGAATCGTCGTGCCGCATGAAAGCCACGCAAGTGCGGTGGATCGAAAGCCAGAACCGGGAGACGGGGCTGGAGGAACTTGTGGTGTACAGCATTGCATCCAAGCAGATTCTTGTTTGGCCCATCTTGTCGGACACGGTTCCGTTTGCGGAAGCGCCCCGGTTTTATCAACGGTTGCAAGAAAAGCCGGAGCAGTATGTAAAATCCATCCTCATCTATCCGGTATAAGACAGGGTTCCAATTCGATATGAAATGTTCGTTTTCGTTTTATCCAACCTTCATGCTGCTGCTGTGGGTGGTGGTGGTGATTTCGTCGTTGAGTTTTTTTGGGTATGTTCTTTCGCGGCCCTCGCTGGCGTTGTGGGTGGAGGGGGTGCAGCCTTCGGGGGCGTACCGACATGGGAAGGAGCGGCTGGCGGCGGGGGAATTTGAGGATGCGCTGGCCGCGTTTCGCAAAGGGCAGGCGTATTTTCAGCGCTTGTACCGGGAGAGTGGGCTGGAGCGGATGCAGGTGCAATGGGCAGTCGGGCTGCTCTTGGAGGCGAACGCGTATAAAGACCGGGGTCTGGGCATGGATAAAGAAGAAGCCATCCGGTTGTTCAAGGCGGTGGTGGAGGTGGCGCCTTATTTATCGGAAGGGCAGGCGTGT
>JAVFAP010000347.1:0-5039 GCA_034002445.1 bacterium
AAAAGGCTATGCCATCTGGGCCGAAGCCATCCAGCCCTTTTTGGTAGGGTTTTAAGTACCCCATGGAAGAAACAAATGCCAATCCTGAGGGGCCGTTCGCACAGCCCCTCGTGTTGGTTTTTGTTATTTCAGATTCATCCCCAGCCATTTCCGCGCCAAAGTGACGTAGACCTTGATCCCCTGTCGATCGTCACCCCCCTGTCATCCTGGCGCACCTTGCAGCCCAAAGCCCTCGATAATCCATTGTATTTAATGCAGTTACAGTATAAATTCGTTTCGGTATCAATTTTGCTAAAAAAAATCCCAAACCCATTTCAAACAACCGTAACAGGAGAAGGATAGATGAGCCAGGGAACGCCAACCAAACATGGATTTCAAGCCGAGGTCAAGCAAATATTGGATATAGTAATCCACTCTCTGTATACCAATCGGGACATCTTTGTCCGTGAACTGATCTCCAACGCCACCGACGCCTTGGAAAAAGTGCGGTATGAACAGGTCAGCAACCAGCATATTACCAATCCCGACCTGCCCTTGGAAATCCGGATCGATGTGGATGAATCGGGAAAAAAAATTACCATCACCGATACCGGAATTGGGATGACCGAAGCAGAACTCATCCAGAACCTGGGCACGATCGCTCATTCTGGCACCCGGGAATTTTTACAGAAATTCAAATCCACCCAGAGCAAGGATGTCAATTTGATCGGCCAGTTCGGGGTTGGGTTTTATTCGGCCTTCATGGTGGCGAAGCAGGTTCGGGTACAAAGTCGTTCCGCCAATCCAGAAGCCCAAGGGTACGAGTGGGTTTCGGATGGAACCAGCGAGTATTCCCTTGAACCCAAGGACGGGCTGGACCGGGGAACCAAGATCATCCTGGAACTGCGAAGCGATGCGGAAGAATACGCCAATCTGGCCACGATCAAGCGGATCGTGCATGAATACTCGAATCTCGTCCCCTTCCCTATCCTCATTAACAACGAAAAAGCCAACACCATCCAGGCGATCTGGGCCCGTTCCGCCAGCGAGGTACAAGAGGAAGAATATACCGAATTTTATAAGTTCATTGCCAATGCCTATGATGAGCCGCTGTTCCGCCTCCATTTCAGCGCCGACGCCCCACTAGCAATCCAGTCGCTGCTTTTTGTACCCCAAGAGAACTTTGAACGGCTTGGGTTTGGCCGGGTTGACCCTGGCGAGAACCTCTATTGCCGCCGGGTACTGATTCAGTCCCACTCTGAAAACGTGTTGCCGGAATGGCTGCGGTTTGTCAAAGGGGTGGTGGATAGCGAAGATTTACCCCTCAACATTTCCCGCGAAACCATGCAAGATAACGCCCTGGTGCGCAAGTTGAAAAAAGTGGTAACCTCCCGCTTTCTGAAATTCCTCAAAGAAAAGGCGGAAAAAGAACCTGAGCAATACGCCAAGTTCTGGAACCAGTATGGTATCTTCCTCAAGGAAGGCGCGCACATGGATTTTGAATACCGGGACGATATCACGGCCCTGCTGCGCTTTGAATCATCCAAGGAAGACAAGGGCAAGATTGTCTCTCTCGCCGACTATTTCGCCCGGATGAGCCCTGGCCAGGAGGCCATTTACTATCTTAACGGCCCCAGCCGCGAAGCCATCGAACAGGGCCCCTATATGGAAACATTCCGCAAACGGGGGATCGAGGTGCTCTATGTTTACGAGCCGGTCGATGACTTTGTACTGACCAGCCTCCGCGAATTTGAAAACAAGAAAATCATCTCGGCGGACCAGGCCGATTTAAACCTGCCCGATGTCAAAGACGAACCCAGCGAAACCGAGCCCACCGAAAAACTCAATAAAGACGAGATCGACACCCTCTCCGGCTGGATGAAGAAAATTCTAGGCGACCGGGTGGACGCGGTGCGGGAATCCAAGCGGCTGGTGGACAGCCCGGCTTTGATCGTCAACACCGCCGATGGCTTCACCACCAGCATGCAAAAGGTGATGCAAGCCGTCAACAAGGATTTTGGCGATATCAGCAAGAAAACACTGGAGATCAATCCCAAACATCCCATTATTCTCCATCTGAACCAACTGCGGCAGAAGGATGAGAAAAACGAGTTCTTAATCCTGGCGGTCGAGCAAATGTACGAAAACGCCTTGGTCGCCGCGGGCTTGCTGCCCGATCCCCGCAGCATGGTGGAGAAGAATTATAAAATTTTGGAAAAGGCCCTGCACCAAGCCTGATCCCACAATCAAGGTTTCCATGCAAATCCCCTCCCCCGAGGGGATTTTTTTGTTGGGAAATCAATCCGCGTTTAATTTTCACCCCTACGGGTATTGTTATTATCCTCACACAGGGCCACAGGAAGCATTACGAATGACGCTCGGCCCGCGCTTTGCTTATGGATCCAAAATAATTAGAGAAATTGATTTGCAATGGAACACGAAATGGTGTAATTTGGTGCAAAAGACTATCCATCAGGAGGATGAAGGAACTATGAGAAAACCAACCTATTTCTTTGCCGGATTTTTGATCGCGGTGCTGAGTGCCGCTGTCCTCTCCCCAGGCTTTAGTGCCGAGTTGACCGTCAAGCAAGATGGCAGCGGAAACTATCAAACCATCCAAGCCGCCCTGAATGCCGCCCAACCCGGAGATACCATCACGGTCTATGCAGGGAACTACAAGGAAGACCTCAGCATCGGGAACGTGAATATGCCGCCCCTCAAGAAAGACAACCTGACGCTGCAAGCAGCGGAAGGAGCCGAGGTTGTTGTGGAAGCCGCGAACGGCGTCAGCCGGGTGCAGGCACTAGCCGCCGCAGGGGCGGATTTTGGCCCCATCGACTATTTTGGATTCTTTATCAATGGCGATAACACGGTCATCGATGGGATCAAATTTGTCCAAAAAACCGAAGGCCGCAACGCCCTCAACATCGCCACCGCGGTGATCGTGATCAGCAGCCATGTCATTATCCGGAATTGCGAGATCGAAGGCCCAGGAACCAGTGTGGAAGGCGATTGCGTCGGTGTCGTCATCTCCCCCTTCGATGTCATTTCTTTGCAACAAGGGAAAAGTGCCCTGGCTCAGGATTTCCGGATTGAGAACACCCGCTTCCATGATGTTCCCTATGGTTTTGCCACCGCCAATATTCCCTTGGAACTGGGTCTGCCCGTCCCCTCACCGGATACCCACCTGGTGAATTGTGATTTCTATGACAACGCCACCGGAATCGAGATGGATGATGGAGAAATTATCGCTGAAAACTGCCATTTTTATAATAACGGCGAAGGCGTTTCAATCTCCGATGACAAAGCCACCTTACGGAACTGCCTGATCGAGAATAACCTGGAAACGGGGATCAACGTGGATGACAGTTCGATCGAGGATGATGAACCGGCGGGGAGCCCCATCATCGCGATTGAACACTGCATGATCCTCAATAATGGCGAGGAAGCCAATCACCATGGCTTGCGCATGGAGCATGGGACGTTCACCGTCACCAACACCGTGATCGCGGGTAGCAGCGGCTTCAATATCTATTTCGAACCTCCGTCGAGCCGGACTATCACGATCAGCCTCGATCATTGTGACTTGTACCGGTCCGATACCGGTATCGCGGTATCCTCTCCGGATGAACCGAGTAACTTTATCAACTTGACCATGACCAACAGCATCATTACGGATGACAGTGGTGTCTTCAACGCATTTCCTGCTCTGCAAGGGACCTTTGACACCAATAATTTCTTCGTAACCGTGGATCCCTTCTTTCCGGATGATATGGATTTAATCGTGACCAACCTACTGAATGTCGATCCGCAGTACACCGATCCCGCAAACGGTGATTTCACCTTGAAAGAAGGTTCCCCGGTTGCCACAGCAGGCAAGAATGGAACCTTCCTGGGCGCCAAGGGTCTCAAACCCGCGGGAATCCCGCAGTGGATGCAAAACTAATCCGCGTTGCGGAACCGAGAGATTCCAATGAAGATTGTATACACAAGATGGATCGCCACTCTCTGCCTACTCCTTTATCTCACTCCCCTGCCCCACGCCGAAATCGTGGGGAGGGAAGGCCAGGGGTATCTGGAGGTGGTGGATGGGCAACGGATTCTGCATCTCAAGGGCTCGTACTATGACATGGGCTACCAGCATGGGGTTTTGCTTAAATCGCATGTTCAGACCCTTGTCATGAGCATCGCGGATAATCAGTCCAAACAGGCAGAAACCGAAGAATACCAGATGTACAAGATGATGCGGGATGGCATGCACCAGCGCCTTCTCCCGCACATCCCCCCGTATTTCCTGGAAGAAATCAAAGGCCTGGCTGATGGCGCCGGCCTCAAATACGAGGACGTCCTGACCGCCAATTTATTCCCTGAGGCATTTCATTGCAGCGGGATCGCCCTTTTCGGACAAGCCACACCAAACGGCGAACTGTATCATGTCCGGATCTTGGATTACATCACCGAAGCGGGTCTGCAAGATCACGCGGTTCTGAGTATCGTGGAACCGGATGGGAAACACGCGTTCATGAATGTTGGGTATGCGGGCTCCGTCGGCAGCATCACCGGGATGAACGAACGCCAGATCACCATCGGCGAGATGGGCGGTGGGGGCCAAGGATTCTGGGATGGGATGCCGATGTCTCTCCTGGTAAGAGACGCGTTGGAGCGGGCCTCGACGTTGGAAGATGCAAAGCAGATCTTCGCAGATGTTCCCCGCACTTGTGAGTACTACTATGTGATCTCAGATGCCAAAATTCCCAGCGCCTATGGCGTTTATGCCACCCCGAAGCAGATTCAGTTTTTGAATCCAGGGGAATCGTATGGCTTTTTGGACGCACCCGCCCCACCCCGCAACGACAGTGGCGGGACCAAGGCATTGATTCGGGATTTCACCCTCGAATCCTCCCCGTTTCAAATCCTGATTCTCTCCGCTGATAAAAAGATTCTGGGCTTTTTGAACACACCTCCACCGGATAGCATGATCATTTCGGGCCCTGACCGGTACCGCTTCTTTGCCGATCGGCTGCAAGAACACTATGGCAAGGTCAATCCAACCCTGCTGC
>JAVFAP010000348.1:0-5029 GCA_034002445.1 bacterium
CTCATCAGCGTCTGTCAAGAATTCAAACACTTCGTGCCGCAAACTTAACTGTTCACTTTCACCCAGAATTTTTAAAACCCGAATCTTGATTCGCGTATCATCCAATTGCAAACAGCGTAGCAGGAAGGATAAATTTTGCTCCGCCCCGACCACTTCCAGCAAATCAAACAACACAATACGCTCGGGGGGATTTAAATGCTTGATCATCCCCTGGTATTCCACCAAAATCCGATAATGCTGCAAGACAAAAGCCAACTGCACAAAGGCTTCGCGGGCGAATCCACGGATCACATGCAGATGCTGGTTGATTCCGTCCCGGTGGTTGCGTACTGTCGTCGCGATAAAGGGGGAAAGGCGATCCAGAATCGCTTCATTAGGACGCAAGAGGCCCCGGTACATAACCCGCAACGCGTCCTCATGTTGGGCTCGAACAAATTCTTCATGTAAGAGGGTGTATTGGGGTAAATCGAGTTCTGTATACAAAGACCAAAAATGGTCTTCCTCCAACAGCGCCACCGGAAAAAGAAAGGGAACCGCTTGAAACCGGGGCGAGCGCCGGGACAAATAGAGCGGCTGCATCAGCGCCTCCAGCGCGTAGCGGACCTCCGCTGCGGGCAGATCCCCCCGCTGTTTGCGCGCCTGGGCATTTTCTATCAATTTCCCCAGGCTCCGCTTGGTCTCTTCCACCACATGGGGGTGATAGTCTTCCAGTCCCGCGATCAAAAGCCGGATCAAATCCAGCCGACCGCTCTTGACCAGCAATCGCATCACCCCCACCCGCACCTGCCACATGGGGCAAGAGAGTTCCCGCACCAACAGATCAAAATGCAATGGCAAGCGGTCCAGAATTTCCCAGCACCGGTCCCGCATCTCCGCATTCTCATTGGCCAGCATCCAAAGCAATAACCGTTGATTCCACTCCGATTGACCGGCTACGGCGATCGCATCCAACGCTTCCCAGCGCTTCTCATCCCCGAATTTCCCAAACAAAGTCTGAGAAACCCGGTCCGGCTTTCCCGGACTGGGTGGAAGGATTTCATTCGGATTGGATAAATAAGGAATTCTCACGAATCCCTCCGCGAAAAAGTATGAGGATGGCCAAAGGACAAGAACACCCCACCCTGAACAACCGGCCTCATTTTATAGCAAGTTTCCCCGTTTGTAACGCAACCATGCCCGATTCTCCCTGGATTTCCCTGCCCTATCCACTTCGCCGCCCCCCGTTTTTTTATGGCAAAAACAGGCTCTCATCTTTCCGTTCCTGCCCGCTTCCGTATAAAATGAAAGAAACGCAAAGGATTTTGGTTGGCTTTCGTTCATGAAAAACTCTAAACCCATCCCATCCCAGACCAACAATTCAAAAACGTTAGAAGACCAGCTAAAGCAAGTCCTCCAAAAACGGAACCAAATCGAAATCCAATACAGGGAAACCCAACAAAAATTTTGGACCATTCTGTTCATCGACATCAGCCAGTCCATCCAGGATGTGTGGACCGAGGGCGAGGACAAAGCCCACCATATCTTGGACTCTTACCAGCAAACCATTCGATCCCTCTTGGTTGCCCGGCACGTGGCTTTTCTGGAGCCCGGCGGCGGGACTCAGATTGTCTGCTGCTTCGACGCGCCGGATGCCAGCCTGCTCGCAGCGGAAGCCGTCATGCGGATGAGCCTCAAATGGAACATGGAGCAAGCCCGGCCCTGCCATATCTTGCCCGCGATTGGAATCAACCAGGGATATATTGTGTACCAGGATGGGATCATCCACCAATCCAATACCAATAACCTTGCCAAACGGATCCAAACTCTGGCCAGCCCAGGCCAAATCCTGGTCTCTTCCGCCCTGTATGAATCCCTGGCCAGTCACCCGGATTTCGAGTTCGTCTTCTTTAAGCGGGCCTTTCTCAAAAACATTCCAGTCGCCCAGGATATTTACCAGGCCAAAATTCTGGCCGATGTTCCCTTGGCGGATGTTATTCCACCCCCACGCCCTGCCATCAAGCCCATCTCCGCTCGCGTGGAACCGGTTGCGCTCACCTCCGCCCCCCAGAACGCGCAAGCCTTGACCTTTATCCACATCGATGTCTGCGAATCGACCAAAAAGTTCTGGAGTTACGGGGATCGGGAAGCCAGTGCGCTGATTCAGGAATACCAAACCCTCTGCCACGGCACCTTTGCCCTCTATGGCTGCCTTATCTCCCAAGCGTGTGAGGGGGATCAGATTATCGCCGCGTTCGAACCCAACAAAACCGATCACGCCATCATGGCAACCGTCAAAATTTTGCAATGCCTGTTCCGTCGCAACACCCGCGTCCCAATCCCCAAACAAGTTCGGGCCGCGATTGGCATTCATTATGGCGAAATGCTGGTAAAGGGGAATGAAATCGTTCCGGGGAAAGATGTACGTACAGGAAAAGAAATCCAATCGTTGGCGGCTGCCGATGAGATTCTGGTTTCCCAAACCGTGTCCGATCTGCTGACTCTCTCCCTCAAGCCCTACCTGGATTCCTACGGAACCTACCAGTTCTTCGGCCTCGCGGACCCCCTGGCGATTTACACACTCAACTGGATCCGGGTGCCGGTCCGGATCAATGCAGGTTCCTCGACCACGGTTCCCAAATATCCACGCCGCTAACCACGGTCTTCCAGCAACAGATCCAGCGGGTGCAGCGGCGGCACATCCATCTCCTCGACCGACTTGGTCATATATTCATCCGGCAGAAGAATGGGGTTCTCTTGCAGAGCAGGGATCACATCGGATCCACTTTCCAGGTCCATCGGCACTGCCACCGGGGAAAATCGGCCACTCCCCAACAGAAACTGGGGAGAAAAGAAATCTGAAAAGTGTTGGAACCGGCGGCTGATCCCAATTTTGAAGTCATAATCAGATTTAAACGAGAGATCGCTCCAGCTGTTGCTGTGATTAAATGTCTCCCCTTTTCGGGGAAAAATCGAATACTCCAACTGATAGGGCTGCTCTTTGAAAAGCTGGCCAGAACGATACTGCTTGACATAGGACTTATAAAAATACCCCATGCTCTCTGTCGTCTCCGAGACAAACAGATCGAAACTTGCTCCAATACCCAAGGGAAGGGTTCCCAAGAAAGGCTTCTTGCTCTTCTTCAGATCCATCTCCGCTCCGGGACGGTACAAACTCGGCCGTGTGGAAACCGGTTCATAAGACCGACCCGGCGGCTCGGAGGGCGCGGTGGCACACCCCCACAACAGACAAAAGATACATCCGGTGGTTCCCAAAAGCAGAACCCATCTCGGGCAACGCGATAAAAGGGAGTCGACGTACTTTTTCATTTTCTTTTAACGTAGATCCAATTCAAGCAAGGAAGACAAACCCAATAACCAGCAAAACAATCCAGGTTGCTTCTGGACTTGTTTATTTTCTCCAATTATATCATAGAATGAGTATTATACAGAGGTGATATGGAAAAAAGTTACCGTTTGCCTCCATGACCCAAAGCGGAGGTGGGCGAGTCTGCGGCAAACTCAAAATACCGTTCCGCTTGCCGATACAAAAATGAACGAAATGGACCTATACACCCTAAGAAACATGCGAACCGTCCCTTTTCCCTTGATCCCCCAATCCGTCCTTCGCCTTCGTGATCTACTGGGGCCCCACCCCATTTACGCCGTGGGTGGAATTCTGCGGGATTCCCTCCACGTTTCCTTCACGCAAAACACAGAGCAAATCACCACCATTCACGGCAATGATTGGGATCTCGCCACTCCCCTCCACCCCAAGGAGGTCATGGCCCGGTTGCGTCAAGCCAAAATCACCGCCGTGCCGGTTGGGATCGAGCACGGCACGGTAGCCGCGGTTATCGATTCGGTCCAGTACGAAATTACCACCTTCCGCCACGACCTGGAATCGACCGACGGCCGCCACGCCATCGTCCGCTTTGCCGACACCATTGAAGAAGATCTCCAACGCCGCGATTTTACCATCAATGCCTTCGCCCTGAATCTGCATTCCGGCCAGATTCTGGACCTCTTCGATGGGGTGGAGGACTTGAAGAACAAAGTCATTCGCACTGTCGGCGATCCGGAGGAGCGGTTCCAGGAAGATTATCTGCGCATGCTGCGGGCCATCCGCTTCGCCGCCAAAATGCAAGGGAAGATCGAACCGGCCACCTGGACCGCCATCCGCAACCATGCCTATAAAATCACCCATATCTCCCCGGAACGAATCCGCGAAGAGTTGCTGAAAATTCTCAGTTACGACACTCCCTCCCATGCCTTCGACCTGATGCACGAAACCGGCCTTTTGCTCTACATCCTGCCCGAACTGGAGCAGGGCTACGGTGCCTGGCAGAACCGCTTCCACGCCGATGATGTCGCCCATCATATTTTATACTCGACCGATGCGGTCAGTAAAAAATACCCCTTCATCCGCTTCGTTACCCTGATGCACGACCTGGGGAAAGTACCCGCCAAACGCTTCCACCCCAAAAAGGGGGATTATGTTTTTTACGGGCACCAGTATGTCAGCAAAAAACTGCTGCGCCGCATCATGCACCGCCTGCGTTTTTCCAACAAGAACATTGACACCGCTTCCACCATCGTTGCCAACCACATGTACAACCTCAAACCCGGCCTGACCGAGGGGGCCTCCCGCCGCTTTCTACGCCGCCTAGGCCGCGAGAATGTAGAACCATTCCTGCGCATGCGCATGGCCGACCGCAAGGGCAACCGCAAGAACAGCGACGAATACGAAAGGGGGATCTTTCATTTTCTGCGCAACGTCCGCAAAATCGACCGCGATGAAAACGCCCTCAAAGTCCGCGATTTGAAGATTTCTGGCTATGATTTGATGCATCTGGGCCTGCGCCCCGGGCCGATTTTCAAAACCATTCTGGAGCATCTACTGGAAGAAGTATTGGATAACCCCAATCTCAACGATCCCGTCTACCTCATTTCCCGGGCGAAAGAGTTGGCTGAAAGTCCCTCTCTCCTCCAAAAACAACCCTGCCCCAAACTGGAGGAAGATACCGAAGAGATCGACCAATTCTGAGTCACG
>JAVFAP010000349.1:0-5023 GCA_034002445.1 bacterium
GCGGTAGACCCCGCCGCCCGCGGCCTGGTGCAATCCGCGTACCAGATTCTCGTCGCCTCCAGCCAGGAACGCCTCGGCCAGGATCAAGGTGATCTTTGGGATTCGGGGATTGTGGAATCCAGCCAGTCGGTGCTGGTCGCCTATCAAGGCAAACCGCTGCCTTCCCAAGCCCGCTGCTTCTGGAAGGTCCGTGTTCGCGGCCAAGACGGTGCGTTCTCAGCCTGGAGCGAGCCCGCCTTCTGGACCATGGGTCTGCTAGCCCCCTCCGACTGGCACGCGCAGTGGATCGGCTCCGATCAAGTCCACCAAGCCGTGGATGGCTCCAATACCCTCCCCGATCCCTGGTTCCGTAAAGAATTTGAACTGGAAAGCGTCCCTCAACAAGCCCTGATTTATGTCGCCTCGGTGGGCTACCACGAAGTCTATGTAAACGGAAAGAAAATCACCGAAGATATCTTGGCGCCCAGCGTCTCCAACCTGCGCAGCCGGGCCCGTTATGTCACCTATGATATCGCCTCTGCCCTGCAGCCAGGTATAAACGTTATCGGCTTGTGGCTGGGTGTCTCCTGGTCCATCTACCCAGAATACAAAACCGAGGATAAACCACAAACGCCTTTGGTCATCGCACAGGCTCACCTGACCTTTGCCGAGGGCAAGTCTCTGCAAATCGGCACCGACGCCACGTGGAAAACCCAGCCCAGCCCCAACACAACCATCGGAGTTTGGAACTTTATGAACTTTGGCGGCGAAGTCTATGACGCCAATCAAGAGATCAAAAACTGGTGCGAACCAGGTCTGGATGACAGCGCATGGAAATCCGCCACGGTTTATAAGCCCAACCTGACCCTCTCCGCGGAAATGGTCGAGCCCAATCGGATAATTCACACCGTACGCCCCCTCGGCATCAAAAAGGTGGGTGAGAAAGAATACCGCATCGACCTGGGCCAAAACTTCTCTGGCTGGTTCCGCATGGTGGTGAAAGGTCTGCCCGGCCAGCGGATCGATTTTCAGTTTTCCGAACGGGACAACCAGGCGATGACCCACCGCCACCGTAGCGCCTATATCATCGGGCCCGCTGGGCAAGGCGTGTTTCAGAACCATTTCAACTACTTCTCCGGACGCTGGGTGCAGGTCAAAGGCTTGGATTACGCCCCCGCATTGAACGATATCGAAGCCTATGTCATCCGCACCAACTACGAACGCGCGGGCGAGTTCCGCTGCGACAGCGACCTGCTGAACCGCATTTATGACACCACCCTGTGGACGCTGGATAGCCTCACCCTGGGCGGTTATATCGTCGATTGCCCGCAACGGGAACGCATGGGCTACGGCGGTGACGCCCACGCCACCACCGAATGCGGCCTGACCAACTACAGCCTCGGCGCCTTCTTCACCAAGTGGAGCGAAGACTGGCGTGACACCCAGGACAGTACCGGCAACCTGCCCTACACCGCGCCCACCTTCTGGGGCGGCGGCGGCCCCGGCTGGAGCGGCTACTGCATCACCCTGCCCTGGGATCTCTACCGCCGCTACAACGATACCCGCATCCTGGAAACCAACTTTAACTCCATTCAGCGTTGGCTGGCCTTTTTGGAAACCAAGGCCAAGGATGATCTGCTCGTCCGCTGGGGCGGCGAGTGGGATTTCTTGGGCGACTGGCTCTGGCCCCATGCCCGTGGCGTCAACGGCGATACACCCGAGACCTTGTTCTTCAACAATACATACTGGATCTACAACCTGCAAACCGCCGCTAGAATCGCCCGCGTCCTGGGGAAGGAGGACCAAGCCCAGGCCTGGGATGCACGCGCTGACGCCGTACGCAAGGCAGTTCATGCCAAGTTCTACAACGTCGAGGACCACAGTTACGCCAACGCCTTCCAAGCCTACCTGGCCATTGCCCTCTTCACCGATCTGCCGCCGGAAGACCTGCGCGATGAAGTCTGGAAACGGCTGGAGAATGAAATCCTCGTGGTTCGCAACGGGCACATCCACGCGGGCATCACCGGCGGGGCGTTCCTCTTCAAAACCCTGCTGGCCCACAACCGCCAGGATCTGCTCTACAGCATGGTCAGCAAGGATACCTACCCCAGTTGGGGCGAGATGCTCTCCCGCGGCGCCACCACCATGTGGGAAGATTGGGAAGGCCGCCCAGAGCACTCCCTGCTGCACAGTTCGTATCTCTATGTGGGAACCTGGTTCATCGAGGGGCTGGGCGGCATCAAGTTGCACCCCGATTCCGCCGGATTTCAGAATTTCCTCATCCAGCCGGGACTGTTTGGAGAGAACCCAGTGAAGAAAGTCGAATCATCCTACGATTCCCTCTACGGTCTCATCCGCAGTGACTGGACAGTGGAAAACAACCAGTTCACCCTGAACGCCGTGGTACCACCCAACACCACTGCCACCATTGTGATCCCCGTCAAGGCAGCGGACGCCATCCAAGAGAGCGGCAAAGCCCTCGCCATCGGCGCGGGGATTACCGCCATCGAGAGCAAAGACGGCTTTGTGCGGATTCAGGTTAACTCCGGCCGGTATCAATTCACCACCTCTCTGTAAGACGGGATTGACGATCGGGTGAGGCACAGGTTTTGTGCCTCACCCTTTTTGCTGCCGTTTCACCGGTTACCCTATCCGCTATAGCCCGTTTGTTTGGGATAAATCATGGATCACACCATTGAGCGAGAATTTTGTATGAAACCTATGCGTGCCTTGCTAGTATTCTTCTTTTACATTTTTGCTTTTCCTCTCCTGACTTTTTCTGATTTGCTGGTTCCCGCCATGTTTGGTTCCAACATGGTTTTTCAACAGGGGGAGCCCATCCGGGTTTGGGGATGGGCCGACCCCGAAAGCCAACTGCATGTCCAGTTCGCGGGGCAGACGCAAAAAGCCCTGTGCGACCGTGCTGGGGATTGGGAGGTAGAATTCCCCGCGATGAAAGCCACCGCCACCCCGCAAACTTTATCGATTCATTATGGCAAAACCACCCTGACCTATGAGAATATTCTGATTGGAGATGTTTGGTTCTGCTCAGGCCAATCCAACATGGATATGGCACTCGATGGACGGATTCAGGAATTTTCATGGCGCAAGGGCGCTCTGAATTTTGAGGAAGAGATCGCGGCGGCCGATCATCCCACCCTGCGCCTTTTTCATATCAAACCATTCAGCGACCGGGAAAAAGAACGACGCAATTGCATCGGGAAGTGGCAACCATGTTCTCCTAAAACGGTAGGAACCTTCTCCGCGACCGCTTATTTCTTTGGCCGGGATTTGCAAAAATCCCTCGGCGTCCCCATCGGCCTTATCCAAGGTTCGGTGGGCGGCACCAGCATCGAAGCCTGGAGTTCCATCCAAGCCTTGTATTCGACCGAAGAAGGCAAAGCCTCCGTCGCGCGCTGGGAAAAAAAGGTGGAAGACTGGAACAGTGGCTTGGCGGAAAAACGAAACCAGGAACGCATGGAAGCATGGTACCGTGAACAGCGCAACGCGATCCGCCACAAGCAGACGGAACCGCCCCGCCCGCCCCAGGACACCAGTCCCCTGGAGGATATGAGTTACCCCACCAGCCTCTTCAATGGGATGCTCGCCCCCTGGCTGCGATTTCCTGTCAAGGGAATGATTTGGTACCAGGGCGAGAGCAACGCCGATAACGCCCAGGCCTACGCACCCCTCTTTCGCACATTCATCCAGGATTGGCGGCGGCTGAAATACCAGGGCGATATCCCTTTTTACTTTGTGCAACTCGCCAATTTCGAACCCGATGGTCGGGTGGATTGGCCTCAGATCCGGGAGGCGCAGCGCCAGGCTCTCACCCTGCCGAATACAGGCATGGCGGTGGCTATCGATATCGGCGACCCCAAGGATATTCACCCCCGCAACAAGCAAGCCATCGGGCATCGCCTGGCCCGTCTAGCTTTGGTCAAGACCTATGGAGCTGAACTCGTCCCATCCGGCCCACTCTGTCAGTCCATCGAACGGATCGGAGACAAAATGAAGGTGAATTTCGCCTATGCGGATTCGGGCCTGGTTTGTTCGGAAACTCAAATCCCCCATTTTGAACTATCCGCCGATGGCCAGATCTTTGAACCTGCCCAAGCCTATATGGAAGGCAACAGCGTCATGGTCTGGGCAGAAGGGATCCAAGTTCCCAAGGGGGTTCGTTATGCCTGGAAAAACGATCCGGGCAAGGGATTGCTGTATAACAAAGAAAAATTACCGGCCTCTCCCTTCCAGGAAGTGCTTCCAGAAGAAATCGCTTTCATCTCCCCGTAACCCCTCAGGGGCTCTCCGGAGCCCCTTTTCAATCTCCCCGTTTGCCCATGTCCGTACGATCCACCGGTGTTTCCCCTATCCGCGTTTCTTTCAATTTTTCGCGGGATATTCGATAGAATTCTTTCCCGTTCCTCGTATACTATACATACCCACGCCAGGTCCCAACGGAAAGAAGAGAAGTTGATGAGAATTCGCGCCTTGATCATCGATTCCAAGCCACAACTGCGGCGTATCGTTTCCGCCCTCTTTGATGACATCCCCTCCTCCCAGGTCACCGGGGCCGCCACCACCCATGAGGCAACCCTTGCGATCCAATCCACTCACCCCAACATGATCTTTTTGGGGTATGGAAGCCAAGACATCCACCCCGACTCTCTTCTCTCGTTGATCCAAAAAATCAAACTCCGCACGGTGCTCATCCCCGTGGTGGAGACTCCAACCGCGGATTTATTAAAATCCCTCTTACCCCACCCCCAGGTGGTGGATCTTCTTGCCCGCGATGCCGAACCAGAACGAATCCGGGCCGCAATTCAAAAAGCGCTGGACCATCTGTTTCATAGCCAATTGGAACCGTCCACCTATCGCGGATTCGTTGGATTTGTCGGAGTGACTCCCACCCTGCAACAACGAAAAGTGCTCCAGACCGCCCGCTTGGGAATCCTCCACAACCGTTCCATCCGCCTCGCCATCGAGTATTGGCGCAAAAATCCCAAGTCTCAACTGATCGCCATCCTTCTCAATACATCCTACA
>JAVFAP010000350.1:0-5022 GCA_034002445.1 bacterium
CATGCGGAAGAAACACCCCGCAAGAAAGACCGTCTGGGGGAATGGATGCCCGCACGGAGACTGGGCCGTACCGGGGACGATGTGACGATGCTGGGGATGGGGGGGTATCATTTTGGCGTCGGGCAAGACAAGGATGGCCAAGCTATCTTGGAAACCGCGTTGGAAAACGGTCTCCGCTTTGTCGATTGTGCCACCGAATACCAGCGAGGCGGGAGTGAAGAACGCATCGGACGGATTCTAACTCCCAAGTATAGGGACGTCGTATTCCTGATGACCAAGGCTGTTGGGAAGGACGCCAAGAGCGTGCAAAAGGAACTAGAGGATTCCTTACGGCGCATGAAGACGGATTACTTGGATCTATGGCAAGTCCATTCGATCGAGAGCCCCGAAGATGTGGATGCTCGGATCGAGAATGGGGTGTTGGATGTGTTTGTGAAAGCGAAGGAAGAGGGCAAGGTTCGCCACATCGGTTTCACCGGGCACCGCCATTATTCCGCCCACTTGCGGATGCTGGAACGAACCCAGGATTCAAATATCTTTGAAACCTGCCAGTTGCCCATCAATGTTCTCGATCCCAGTTATAACAGCTTCATCATCCACGTACTCCCCCAATTGGTCGAACGCCAAATCGGCGTGATTGCCATGAAAACGCTGGCGTGTGGCCGCTTTTTGGATAAAAACCTGCATATTGGCGGGCCATCCAAGGAAGTGGATACAAAGGACCAACTGGTTCCGGGACGGATCAGCCTGCAAGAGGCGCTGCATTTTGTCTGGTCCCTGCCTGTCAGCGTCATCGTTTCTGGGATGATGAGTGCCAGCGAAGCGAAAGAAAACTGTGCACTCGCCAAATCGTGGACCGCGATAGACACCGCCCAGCGCGAAGCGATGATTGCCAAGGTAGCGGATATGGCAGGTACCCAAATTGAATGGTATAAAGTTTGAGTTTGGGCAGACCGAATTACAGGATCGCGATTCCCTCCACCCAAACCTGCTGGATTTGTAATTTCCAGCGATCCGGCCCTTTCGTTATACGGGCTTGGATACAGTCCGCGACGTGGTCTGGGGCCAAGATACCGGTAGTTGTGTTTTCTTCCAGAAGGGCTTGATTGGTACTGCACAACCGGCTGGCTTTGCCCAGAGCTTGGGCGAAGGGAAGGGCCGGGTGGCGCAACCAATAGCCCTCCATCTCGTGGGTAAACAGATTCAGCAGATTCTCGAAGATTTGGTCCAGCAATTGGATCCCCCCGCAGAGCGTGCCGGGTGGGGCAGGGAGTCGAGACCCGTCCGGTTGCCGGTACGCCGTGGTGAACAGGGCGTTGCGGCTGGGATCGATCTGGGCAATGGTGCTGCCAATTTGAATCTCTTGCGATCCCAACTGATCCGAGAGAGGTGTGAGAGCATCGGTGACCGCGATGATTTGCTTCTCCCCCCATCGTTCTTCACAACGGTGGATGATATCCCGTACATAGCGCGGATCGATATGATAGCCATCCGGGATCAGTTCCTTGACGATGGGGCAGTTCATCCCTCCTTCGAAAGCCCCGCCTCCTCCAAACGGTTTGAACGATTGCCCGGTGGGCCCATTCGTGAAATGAACTAGATATTGTAAGCCGTATTCCTCATAGGCTTGCTTGAGGAGAGTGGCCGAGGCTTTGGTGTGCCCGCTGCCCACCATGAGGCCCAACTGGCGCGCTTTCTGGATCAGGAGAAGGGAGGGAAGGCCATGGTCGGGCACGATATTCACCAAGCGTACCGCACCGGTCTGGCAAAGACGCTCCAGAATGGCACCGCAGTCCATTTCGGTAGGCAGCCAGATATGCTCGGCGGGCTGGGCGCCCCGGCATTCCCGGTTCAAGAAACTCCCTTCCAGATGAATTCCTAATAATTTCGCTCCGGCCCGTCCATTGGCGGAACTGTCCATCCATTGCCGCGCCGCACGGCAATAGGTTTCCAGATTGTCCACGGTATCCCCGAAGGTGGCGAGATAAACCCCAGTTACCCCATGGCGGCCCAGGGTTTGGGTGACCGCGTGAAAGCGTTCCGCCAGCAGCGCGGGATGATGAGCCGCCATCTGCTGACCGAAGAGATCGTGGATATGCTGATCCCGCCAGCCAGGCAGGATGAATAAGTTCTCATCCAGGCCTGGATGGGAAATGGGCTCGATGGACAGGATTCGCCCATCCTGTATCCAGAGCCGGTGATGTTCGAGGAATCCCGAATCCGTGACGATATGCCCTTCCATGAACTCCGGTTCTGCTTTTCTCATGATGAACAGGTACCTCGGTCCGTGGGAATGAATGCCGGGGAACCGGTCAGTCCTGCCCCTTCAGCGTCTTCTCCACGGCCGTGCGGATGTGGATATCTCGTTGGGGGAAGGGAATTTCGATGTTGTGTTTTTTGAACTCTTTGTTAATGAGTTTGTTGATACGATCCCGCAGCGACATCATGTAGTCTGGATTGGGAACAAAGAAACGCAGTTCGAAATCCAAGGAACTTTCGCCATGATTCATGAAGAAGACGGATGGTTCGGGGTTCCGCATCACTTCGGGCTGCTCCTTGGCGATTTGTAAGAGAAGCGAGGAGACGAGGTCGACATCGGTTCCATAGGCCACGCCGATATTGATCACGATTCGCTGAATGGTATCGCCGCGGGTCCAATTGGTCACCTCGCTGGTGATCAAACTTTTATTCGGCAAGACCACCTCTCGGCGGTTGAAATCCAGGATGGTTGTGGCGCGGATGTTAATACGCTTGACCGTTCCCGACATGGTCCCCACCGTGACGATATCCCCGACCTGGATGGGGCGTTCCACCAACAGAATAATGCCGCTGACGAAATTGGAGACGATCTCTTGTAGACCAAACCCAAGCCCAACCCCCAGCGCGGCCATCAGCCAACTCAGGCGGCCCAAATCCAGGTGGATTTGGGACAACGCCAAAATAATGCCGATGGAGAAAATGCTGTACCGCGAGATGGTCAGGATGGCATATTTGAGGCCATCATCCATTTTAACACGGGGAAAGATGGTCACTTCATAAATGCCGGGCAGGTTCTGCAAAAAAAGAACCATGACAATGATGTAGAAAATAAACCGGATAAAATCCGCAATGGTGACATAGACGATCGACCCATCGGCGGTAGTGACACTGTAGACATTGAATTCATCCAGTGTTTTAAACGCTTGGTCATCCAAGCCCCAGAAATTGGCGATCAATAAAACCGCGGTAAGGATAAAGACCAGCCGGAAAAACTTCTTTAACCGGGTGACTGCCGCTGTCTGTACCTCTTGTTCAGCGGCATCGGCTTGGCTTCTGAACCGCCGCCGCCGTTTGGTGATCGATTCCAACGACGACACAATGGCGAAATACAAGGGAGGCAGGATCAGCAAGATCAAACCGGTCTGGAGCAGGCTGAAGGATAACCCTCTGGCGGCGTAGCGGAAGCCGATGATATCCAATACTACAATCAGGATAATGAGAATCGAGAGCAGGATACGGATGACGCTCCAGTTCCGTTGCAAGGATGACGAGGAAATGGAGGCGTTGATATGGCGGACAAACTCGGATTTGGGCCGGATCAGCCACACCAACGAAAATCCAGTGATGATTTCGAATAGGGTATAGCATAACCGGGCCAAGAATTCCAACTCCAAGGGAGGGGAGTAGAGGATGGCCCAAGGGATGAAAAAGACCAGATAACCGAACAAACTGATAAGAATGGCGTTATGGATCGCACGGGCCGCGCTGGCTGGCATCCCGAATTGGGCTTCCGCCAGACTGCCATGGTTGAAAAGAGCGCGGCTAAGAAAGAAGAGAAACAAGAGAAACGCATAATGCTTCATGGTGACGGCCGCTATCAAATGAAGGGAACTGGGCAGGGTGTAGGTCTGGATATAATTCCCCATGATCCAGAGATACAGCGGATTGATTCCCACGACTGCAATCGCGGTGAAGATGGCGGCCACTTTAACCCGGAAACTCTCGCCCTGGGTTTGGGTGTATTGATTGAGGGCTTGCAGGCGGAGCCGGATGCGCCGACGTAACGCGATCAACAGCGCGGGAAGAGCGAAAACCAAAAGCAAGACATTGAGCAGAACGGTTTGGTTGAATAATTTCAGTTTTAACTCGGCGATCGATTCTTCGTTAAACGCCGTTTGCATCCATTCCGACAGTTTCAAGAACCCTGCTTTTGTGTTTTGGAAGAAATCCGTATACAGCGGCGCTCCATCACGAATCCAAAATACCCGGGTCCGAATAATCCGGTCCATCTCGTTGACATTATCCATCCGGGCGGAAAAGATGGTTGAGATTTGCTGCGATGTGTTGATGACATCGGTCAACAATGTTTTTTCATCCCGCAGGGCGTTACGAAAATCATTGAGAAAACTGGTGGTCTTCCCCTCAAACTCCGTCTTTGTGGCGCCTTCCAATGAACCGGCAGCCGCTTGGTATTCCGCATTCCATTTGTCTTGGAGATCAAAGAGGATATCATCGATCAGAAAACGACGGGTGCGGTAATCTTCTGTCGTTTGATTGAATCCCGGACGGAAGGGGCGGTTGAGCAGGTGCTTGCGCTGCTTCAACTGCCTGATTGTCATCTTGATGCGGTCCCCCGCCTGCCCAAACACACCGGTCCGTTTTAAATAATCCCGCAGAACGGGCAGTTCATCCTGTTCCGCTTTTAGGCGTTTTTCTTGTTCGGCCAAATCTTTTTGCAGCCCGATCAGATAGGGTTCCAGCTCGCTCTTGATCTTCTGGGAGAGCAGCAGTTTGGCCTCCCACTCCGCGAAAAAACGCTCGTGAGGGGTTTCCGCGGTTTTGGCGTCTTCTTGCCGCTGGGCTAGTTCGACCGCTTTCTGTTCTTGTTCTTGCGCCAGTGTTTCTTGCAGAATCGCGCTGTACGCGGCGAAATCTTGTTCGATCCGGTCCAGCACTTTATCCGCGTTCTCGATCTCCAGGCTGCGGATGGGATCGAGCGTGTTTTCTAACTGCGTGGTTTGTTGAATCGTCTCGATGGTTTTG
>JAVFAP010000351.1:0-5018 GCA_034002445.1 bacterium
AGGTTGAGGAACCAGCGGTCAAAAACACCAACCTGGCCGCTGCCTTTGACCGCTGGTTCCTCAACCTCTTCCCCCGCGAATCGGTGTTTGTCTACAACGGCGGGGGGTACCAGACGCTTAGTTTTATCCCCACCCTGGCAACGATGATCCTGGGCCTGATCGCGGGCCAGGTGCTACGCCGCGAGTCCGCCCCTCGTGACAAAGTTCGCTGGCTGGCCCTTGGCGGCGCCGCCCTGCTGCTGGGCGGGTTGCTGCTGCATGGGTTGGGCCTTTGCCCAATTGTAAAGCGCATTTGGACCCCGGCCTGGACGCTGTTCAGCGGGGGCTTGTGCTTTTGGATTCTGGCGGGGCTGTACCAGATCATCGATGTGTGGGGGTATAGTAAGTGGGCATTCCCCCTGCTCATCTTTGGGATGAACGCCATCGCCCTCTACTGGATGCACTGGACCCTGAATGGCTTCATCCTCGATTCGTTCCGTATCCACCTGGGGCAGGAAATTTTTCTTCTCTTGGGAGAACCGTTTGAAACCTTGCTGGGGGGGATCGCCATCCTTGCCGTCAACTGGGGAGTCTTGTTCTGGATGTACCGCAACAAGGTTTTTGTCCGAATTTAACCGCGCGGGGCGGGGGCGCGGGGGATTGGCCCGACGCATCCGCCCCCGCTTTAAAAATACGAAAGAAGTACTTCGTTTTTCCCATACGAAAATCGTCGGATTTCCCTGGGGAGGGATGCGGAGTTATGAAAATTCATGTTTTGTGCGTTTCTGTGATTTTTCCTTGATTTTTATCCTCTTTTCTTGAATTAAAATGGTCACAAATTTCTCTAAATGGTTGGATGAGGCTTATCCTGTCCAAAAAACTATGATACATTCGAGACCTCAGTGGGAGAACAAGGGATGGACTGGAATGTCGCAAATCGTGGTTGATCCCATCTGAGACGTCGAGGTGATCCGAACGGATCCCAGGTTAACGCGCGGAAGAAGCGCTTCGTGGAGCGTCCCGGAGTGGTCTGGGGTGGATTCTTGTTCTTTGCTCTGCTGCCAGCGTTTTGGATTTCGCGCCAGAAAGATATTTCAGTGGAGGTAAAACCATGACCGAAACAAAACATTGTAACGCAGTACAGCCCAATCGCCGTCATTTCATGAAGACGGGCGTGGCTGCCGGGGCGTTTCTGACTGCTCCGATGGTCCTTCCTCCCCACGTGCTGGGGAAGAATGGGTCTGTCGCTCCCAGTGAACGGGTGGTGTTAGGAGGGATTGGGATCGGGGGCCGGGGTGGCTTCGACCTGCGGATGCTGATGCGCGAACCGGATGTCGTCTGTGTCGCCAATTGCGATCCGCAAAAATCCCGCCGCGAAGAAGTAAAAAAACTGGTGGATGCCCGCTATGACAACAGCGATTGCAAACTGTACAGCGATCTCAATGAATTTTTAGCCGAACGGACGGATATTGACGCCGTCTTGATCGCCACCGGGGACCGTTGGCACGCGCTGGCCTCGGTGCTGGCAATGCGCGCGGGCAAAGATGTGTATTCAGAAAAACCCTCGTCCATGACTATCGCCGAAGGACAAGCCGTGCTGGATACCGCGACCCGCTATGGCCGTATCTATCAAACCGGAACCCAGCGCCTCAGCGAAGCCAACTTCTGCTTCGCGAATGAACTGCTGCGCACGGGCCGCCTGGGCGAAGTGCATACCGTCCGGGCCCATATCGCGCCCTGGGACGCCGCCGAAATGAGCCATGATTGGCTGCCTGAAGAACCCCTGCCGCCCTTGGACGAAGTGGATTGGGATGAATGGCTTGGACCCTGCCCCTGGCGCCCCTACAACTCTACCTATACCAAGGGGGGGTGGCGCGGCCACTACGATTTCCATACCAGCTGCATCGGCGAATGGGGCGCGCACACCTTCGCCCAGTGCCAGGTGGCGATTGATCAGTGGAAAACTTCCGCGATCGAATATCAATATGTCGATAACAAAACCGGCGATGGCATGGTGACCAAGTTCGCCAACGGCATCAAGATGGTCTTGCAGCTGGAAGGCTGGCGGGGTTCCTGCGGTGTCCGGTATGAAGGTACCGAAGGCTGGGTCTCCATTGCGGATGGTTACGAAAAACCCGATGTTTCCGATCCCAAGATGATGGATGATTTCGATAAACTGGTGAACGGCTATATCGCTCGCACCGGCCGCCCCATGAACCATTGGCGCAACCTGGTCGATTGCATCAAGTCCCGTCGGCAAACGGTCGCCAATCCCCTCATGATGCACAAGACCATGAGCACGGTCCACGCCGCCAACATTTGCATGTGGCTGAAGCGGGATATGAAATTCGACCCGGAAAAAGAAGAGTTCATCAACGATCCCGAAGCCAACCGCCTGCGTTCCCGAGCCATGCGTGAACCGTGGATTGTGTGATCACCGAAAAACCGGAAGGAGACAGAGAAGATGATTCACTCGAGTTTACCAATCAATCTGGCAACGGCCGCCGTTTCAGCGGATGAGCAAAAATATATCGATATTCTGCAATCCGCGGAGGCCTCCCGCAAAGACAAAGCGGATGCCTGCCGCCTCTTGTCCCGCTGTGCCACCGAAGCCTCTGTTGAGCCGCTCGCCGCGCTGCTGGATAACGAAGAATTGGCCCACATGGCCCGCTATGGGCTGGAGACCATCGACAGCCCCAAGGTCAATGAAGTCTTGCGTGCCGCCCTGGGAAAAGTAAAAGGCCGCCTTTTGGCGGGCGTGATCGGCAGCCTGGGTGTCCGTAAGGATGCCGGCAGTGTGGAAGCGATGATTCCCCTGTTGAAAGACGCCGATCCCATCGTCGCGCAAGCCGCCGCCCGGGCGCTGGGCAGCATCGGCACCCGCGAGGCGGTCCAGGCTCTGATGCGCGCCGTGGACCAGGTCGCCCCCGCAAGCCACCTGGCGTTCTGCGAAGGCCTGTTCCGGGCCGCGGAACGGGCTGCCGCCAGCGATGAAAAACGCGTGGCGGACCGCATCTATCAAAAACTGCTCAGCCAAACCGGCCCCCATCAGGTACGGACCGGTGCGTTCCGTGGCTTGGTTCTTGTCCGTGGCAACGCGGCCATACCCCTGATCCTGCTGGCTCTGAACGGGACCGACTTTGGGTTGGTTCAGGCCGCTGCCCTGGTGATTCAGGAACTGCCGGGTTCGGCTGTGATCCAATCTGTCGCCGCTGAATTGGCCGCCATGCCGGCGGAAAAACAAATTCTGCTGGTCCAGACCTTTGCGGAACGTGCGGACTTGGCTGCCCTGTCCGCGGTGATGAAGGTCGCGGAACAAGGCGAAAAGGCTGCCCGGATCGCTGCGATTCAAGCACTCCCCGCGTTCCAAAACAAGAACGTGGTCCCCGTGCTGGAAAAACAAGCCCAGGACGGCGACGCGGAAATCGCTGAAGCCGCGAAATTCGCCCTGGCCGCCATGAGCTGATCCATCTGTGTATTGAATCCAACCATCATGCCGCCAGGGCTTGCTCTGGCGGCATTGTCGTTTACCGAACTCTGCATGATGGGCTAAAGGAGAACGATCGGTCATGAAACGCAGAACTTTTCTTTGTCATACTACAATCGCTGGTATCGGTAGCCGCCTCCCCTTTTGTGGCCCGATGGCCTGGGCGGCGACGGCCGAGCGGCGCTTTCATGTCTGCCTCTCGGTCGAGGCGCTGAAGGACGATCCGGGGTTTCTTCCCTTATTGAAAGACGCGGGAATTCATGCGATCTGGCTGGCGGGGTATTTCTACGGCTATTGGCCCTATGCGTTGGCTGATCTGCAAGCCACGCGGGCCCAGATCATGGCCGCGGGGCTGGAGGTGAACTTGGTCAACGTCCCCCTCGGACACCCCGGCGACTCACTTGGATCAACGGACGGCGCCTTTCCCCTGACTCCGCCATCCCATTGGAAAATGGCACGACGGGTGGATGGGACCGCGTATGCCGGGACTTCGTTGCACGAACCGGCCACCGAGGAAAACGCTGCCGCGATTAGAGAACTGCAAAAAAGTGGGTTCCGTACCATTTTCCTGGATGATGATTTCCGCTTGGCGCCCAGCCCGGGCCAGATCGGGGGCTGTTTTTGCGATGCCCACCGGGACGCGTTCCTGCAGCGTGGCGGCTATTCCCGGCCGCGCTGGGATGAACTCGTGCAGGATGTGCGCGACCGGCGCCTGACCCCCTTGCTGCGGGACTGGATCGCGGTGCAATGCGACCAACTCAGCCTGTCGTTCCAGGCGCAGCAAGCGGTGCTCCAGGATGGGGCCCTGGGGATTATGGTGATGTACCTGGGGTCGGAAAAAGCGGGGATCCGCTTGGCGGATTATACCGATGTGCCGTTTCGGGTCGGAGAATTGATGTTCGATGACGCTTCCTTTGGCCGGGTGAAAGGCAAGACCGATGAACTGTTCAGCGCGCTCTTCCATCGCCGTTTCGCCCGGCCCGAACTCGCGTACAGCGAAACGACCGCCTATCCGGCGCAGTCCCTCTCCGCCCGCCATCTCGCCGCCAAGTTGGCGATTTCCACCCTGGCCGATGTGCGAAACACCATGTTCATGAGCGGTGTCTCCCCCTTCCCCAAACCCCATTGGGAAACCATCGCCCCGGCGATGAAGATCCAGGCGGCACATCACCGCAAACTGGCGGGGCACATCCCCCGCGGCCCTTTCAAGCATGATTGGGGCGAGGCCAGTCGCCTGATTGGGGATGACCAGCCCTTCAGCCTCTTCCTGGCGGCGGGGGTGCCGTTCGAGGTGGTGGATCAGCCCGCGACGGCGGGGTGGACGTTCCTCTCGGATTACGACGCCCGCGCCCTGGCGGATTCAAAAACGATGGGGAAGGGAACCACCTACATCCATCGACCCTCTGTAAACGGCCCGATCCCCAATGGAGAGGCGGTGGAAGAAACCCTGGAGGCTCTGTTCGCCTTCAAACACCGAATCAAGGACCAACTGCACCATGTGCCCCATGTCCAGGATGATGTGCCGGTTGTCTGTGCCTGGTACCCCACCGCG
>JAVFAP010000352.1:0-5018 GCA_034002445.1 bacterium
AACATGCTCATCCACTCCTGGAAATCCTCCCTGCCAGCCCCCCAGGATTTCGCGGATGATGTGGAGGTCATCGCCCAAAAAATCACGGACCTCAACACCTTGGTCTCCGATCTCCTCAGTTTGGCCCGGCCCCGCCCCTTGATGAAAGCGGTCTGCAACCTACAAGAAATGACGGAACGGGTACTGCGCTTGCTGCACCACCGCATCTCGCTCCAGAAAGTCCAGATCGAATCCCGCTTTGAAAGCGCTCACAATACCGCGTTTGTCGACCGGGAGCGCATCGAACAAGCGCTGCTCAACCTGCTTTTAAACGCCTTGGATGTCTTACCCGATGGGGGAAAAATCGAAATCGCCACCCACGACCGGCCCGACAAGATTTTGATCGAAATCGCCGATACCGGCCCAGGCATCGCACCCGAACGCATTCATGAACTCTTCAAAGCCTTTCGATCCACAAAACCCACGGGGATCGGACTGGGCTTGCCCTTGACCAAACGGATCGTGGAGGAACACAAAGGCGAAATTCTCGTGACCAACCACTTCCCCACGGGAACACTGTTCTCGATCACGTTGCCAGTCGTCGAAGAATCCTAGCCAATACACACCTTGCCGCCCTTCGGCTCCATTCAATCCACCGGTATGATTGGATTTCAATTTTCGCGAGAGGGCATCCCCCATTGGGGATAGGCAACGGATTCCAGCATATCGGGCCCCCCAGACCATACAAGACTCTTCTGGGATCTTCCTGCAATGTCCCCAAGAGCCGCCTTGCCTTCGTTCACCGTTTTTTTATAATGGTCCAGAGGCCAATTTCACACAAAAGAGGGAAAACGCATGATCTTGTCTGTCATCATGCCTGTCTACAACGAGATCAACACCATTCAATCCATTATCGATGCCGTGTTTGCCGAAAGAACACCCAAGGAATTGATTATTGTCGATGATCTCTCCCAGGATGGGACTCGGGAATTTCTCCAAAATCTCCAGGACGAACGGATCAAAATCTATTTCCATGATCAAAACATGGGAAAAGGCGCGGCCATCCGTACCGCCTTGCAGCATGTTTCAGGCGATATCGTCATTATTCAGGACGCCGATCTGGAATACGATCCCCAGGATTACCATCGCCTGACCCAACCCATCCTGCGGGATAAGGCGGATGTCGTCTATGGGTCCCGGTTCCGCGGGACCGAACAGCGCGTCCTCTTTTTCTGGCATTTTGTCGGCAACAAATTCCTGACCCTGCTCTCCAACATGTTCACCAACCTGAACCTCACCGATATGGAGACCTGTTACAAAGCCTTTCGCCGTGAAATCGCTGAAAAATTGAATATCCAGTCCAACCGCTTTGGGATGGAACCCGAAATCACCGCCAAAATCGCGAAAATGCGCTGCCGCGTCTATGAAGTTCCCATCTCGTACTACGGGCGGGATTATTCGGAAGGGAAAAAAATTACCTGGAAAGACGGATTTTCCGCGATTTGGTGTATCCTTAAATTCAATCTGTTTCCCTGAATTAATAAAACGAGTTCCACCATGGCGAAGCCATTTGTCTTCCTGTTGGTCCTGGCCTTTGCGATCCGATTCGCCTGGGTGTTTCTGTTGGCCCCGGCCACCAGTTATGGGTCGTATCATTTCATCGATGGCGATGGGTACCAGACCTTTGCGGCCGCGTTCGATTCCGGCGAATTTCTCCGCAGTCCCCAGTACGTCCTCCGCGTGCCCCTGTACCCCGCCTTGCTGGCCATTTTCTCCCGCCTTCCGCTGCCATTCCATGACGTCATCCATTTCTGGCAAATTCTCCTGGATTGCCTGACCCTGTCTTGCATCTGCCTGTTTGCCAAAAAATTTTTTGGCAACCGCACCGCGATCCTCGCGGGTCTGCTTTTCGCACTGTATCCCCTGGCGGTCTACCGCCTTGTCATGCTGAATACAGAAATCGTGCAGAGCGCCATCCTCGCTTTTTGGGGTCTGAGCGCCGCGCTCTTTTTGGAAAGGCCCCATCCGCGGCAAGCGGTCTATCTCTCCCTCCTCACCGCCATGCTGCTGTATATCAACCCCGCGATGCAGTTTATCCCCCTCTTTTTCAGCGCCTTTCTGCTCTACCGCGATAGAGCGTCCTCGCCAAGGCTCTTGGCGGCTTTTTTGATCCCGCTTGCGCTCATCTGCCTGGCCTGGGGTTTGCGGAACCAGAATGTGACCGGGGAATTTTACCTTTTTGACGTGCGCGGGGGGAAAGAATTCTGGCTGGGGAATAACCAAAAGTATCAGGGCCGCTGGGAAGGCCCCCACAAAGAACAATGGATGGCGGAGCTGGATGGCTACCATGCGGAAGTGATGGCCTCCGGAGGGTCTGACAACCAGTTCAATTCTATAATGTTTCAAAAAGGCCTCGCCAATATTCTCGAGAATCCGTTGGGAGCCCTGGCATTGAATGGCAAAAAATTTCTGCGCTTCTGGTATGTGCCTGCGTCCGAAACCCTTCTGCCGGTCACGATTCCCCTGCAGAGTTTCTTTCTTCTTTTCGCCGGGCTGGGAATCTACGCCCTCGGCATTCGTCATTCCGGGACAGTGCTCCCCCTTTTCCTGATCACCTATACCTGCCTGATTTACACCTTGAGCTACGCATGCATCCGCTTCAGCCATCCCATCATGCCGTGGATGTGTATCCTCGCGGCGGCAGGAATCCAATACAGTCTTGAACAAGGGAAATTACGATGGAAGCAACAGAAAGAAAACGGCTGACCGCCATTGTCAGCGGGCGCGTCCAAGGGGTGGGATTTCGCTACTTTGCCCAGCGTCTCGCGAGGACCATTGGGATAACCGGACAAGTCCGCAATCTAGGCAGTGGGCAGGTGGAAATCATTGCCGAGGGGGAGATTCAATTGCTCAAGCGGTTTCTGCAGGAAATCGAAGCCGGGCCTTCCTTCGGCCATGTCTCTTCCGTCTCCGTGACCTGGTCCGCCGCGTTGGATCAATACACCACTTTCACCATTGCGTATTGATCCCCCCTGTTCCGCCCACGGATACGGACCCTCATTATATATACGGTTCATGATTTTCCTCTAAGGAACCGGCTGTGACCTCTTTCATTTTCTGAATGGCTTCATCCAGGGTAGGATAGATATCAACCAACTGATCCAGCCGGATCACCCGAAACGCCTGATCTACCTGACCTCTCACCCCGCCACAAATCATCGTTCCCCCCAGTTTGTCCACTTCCCGGTAGGTGGAAATCATCAATCCAACAAAATACGAATCGATCATCCCGCAGGAACTCAGATCGAAGAGGAGATTATATTGGCCGTGAAGAAAAGCGATCGTGATAATCTGGCGTACCGGATCAACCACCGCTTCCGTCAGATCGCGCTCATCGACATGGATCACAAAACACGTGGAACGATGTTCATACCAAACAGACATGCTATTCAATCCCCGGATCGTTCAAATCTCAGGATGCGTATGCGTAGACTAAATTATAGTTCACGCATGCCAACTTCCAAACGGTTTAGGTTGCCGGATTTCCAGGATTTTATTCTCCCACCAGCAATCCCATGATCAAAAGAGGAATCATTAACTCATGATGCCCGGTAAAACTGTAGCCCTTGCCGCCTTCCAGCACCGGCCGACGCACGACATTTTCATTGGGCCGGTACTGCTGGATCATATCGAAATTTGCAGTCGTAAAATTCTTCACCGGGCCACACAGATTCCGTGCGACGGTCAAAGCCTTCAAAAAGACTTCCGGCAGCACCACCGCGGACCCCATGTTGATCACCACTCCTCCCTCCCCAATCCGGGAAACCATTTCACAAAATGAGTGGAAATCCTGGAGGGAGGTCTTCCCAATCGCCTCTCCCCTCGCTTCCGGATGATGATGGATAATATCGGTCCCCAGCGCGACATGGACAGAGACTGTCACCTTCTGGTGATAGGCATTCGCCAGCAGGCTGCGCTCTTTATGTACAAATGTCGAGCAGGCGATCTGCTGCCCCACAAACTCTCCCAAACCGACATCCTGCGCCGCCGCCTGATTGATCCACTGGTTCAAGGTCGCTCCCGTTTCCCGCGCCATGCCAAAACTGCCGTCTGCCAAGGCTTCAGCCACATCTTCCGAGGTGTTGCCGCACAGCGCCAGTTCAAAGTCATGGATCACACAAGCCCCATTCATGGCCAGGTGGGTAATCCACCCCTGCTTCATCGCGTCGATCAGCCAGGGGCTCAAGCCCGTCTTGATCGCGTGGGCCCCCATCATCCAGATGATGGGCTTGGCTTTCGTTTGCGCATCGCGCAGGGCCGTTACCAACCCCTTGAGATCCCGTGCCTTTAAAGAAGAAGGCAAGGCCTGCCAAAACGAGAGAAAAGAGGGAGAGAGGCCGGGGGGAGGGGCGGGAAACTCCCCTTGGACCAGGCTTTTACGATCGAACAGCGAATAGCGTTTTAATTTGGAAATATCCATGGTCACTCCCACACCAAAAGGGATGACATCCCCTGGAGATTTGCACAGAAAAATGGGGGAGTGGATCACTCCCCCATTCGGTCATGCCACAAAACACAACCCTTATGGCCCAACGCGGAGAATATCGCCACCACTGCTGGTTCCATTGGAAGAGTTGTACAGGTAATCCTTCAGCAACCATTTCTGATCGCGGATCCCTTCTTTGTTCCAATCGTTGAAACGAGCGCCGGTGTATTCCATTTCGTTCAGAGGCCCGCTGCTACCAAAACCATCCACGGTATCGGGACCGTAGCTGGTCATGATATAATAGCTCTGCCCATCCGAACCATAGCCGTAGCTGTCGCTGTTGCCATCGCCACGGAACGGATCAAACGGAATGCTGGAAATGTAAGCAACCGGTGTGGTCAGGTACAAGCGACGGGCGGTCCGCCCGGTCCCGATCATGACGTGAGCAATTTCAATCGTGCCCGCCCCGGCTTCCAGAGACCGATACTGACGGCGCATCTGCATGTTCTTATCGGATGTCATGAGCGGATACATGTTGTTGTCGATAAAGAAC
>JAVFAP010000353.1:0-5006 GCA_034002445.1 bacterium
ATACCACACAGCAATTCGACGCCGCCATCAGCGCCATGGTGCTGCACCATATCCCCGACACGGCCCTGTTTTTTCAACGGGTTCACGCTCTCCTCCATCCGGGTGGCGCGTTCGCGATCGCGGATTTATGCATGGAAGACGGCACCTTCCATGAGGAGATGGATGGGGTTTATCACACAGGGTTCGACCCCCAACACCTTGGCGCCCTGCTTAGCCAAAACGGATTCCACTCCCCCCGTCATGGCATTGTGCATGTCATCCAAAAAGCCAAAGACTATCCCGTGTTCTTGCTTTGCGCGACACGGGACCGCTGAAATACGATCGATACCGCCCCGCCGGGGAGACCGGCGGGGCGGATTCTTTCATTCTTTTCCCGTAATCGCGAGGGTCATCTTATCCATGCCAAAGTTGGCTTTTTCGGAATGCGAAACGACGACCATAATCTCCATACTCCCTTGCGTCTTGCCATTCAACCCAGGTGCGTGAAGAGTGGTCTCGTAGACATTGACCTCTCCCGCGTATTTCATATCCTTCCCCTCCACGATTTTCCCATCCACCCAGACGAAGGCATCCACATCAAAATCGTCACTATCCCACAATCCGCCCTGCTGGGTGGGACAGCCGCAAAGCATGCGCACCGAAGCCTTCAGCAAAAACGCTTCCCCCTCCGGGATGGAGTCAATGGATTCAGGGCTCATGATATCCACGATAAATCCATGCAGAGTCAGGACAATTCCTTCCCCGCCGATATGTGTTCCTGGCAGCAAAAGCAAACGCTTACTGGACTTGGTCAACGCTTGGGGGTATGCCAGAGGGCCTTCCGCCGTCACATCGACAACCGTAGGATAATCCAGAGGGAGCAGGAACTCCACACTCGCGGCGTCCTCTCCGGGAAAGCGGTTGGCGAACCGTTCATGGGGGGTTTTCATGATCAAGGTGGTGTCTCCCGTCCCACCGCGCTGAATCGCTTGCCCCAACACAACATCCTGCTCCACATCGCGGATGGTGATGCGTGCCCCGCCGACCCCCGAGCCGATTAATTTGGCATCCTGAGAGAGCACCCGGACCCGCACCTTCGTCAATTCCGCCTGGGCGGGAGAGGCCAGAACCCAAACCAACAGGACCAAAGCATAAACTATATTTTTAGGTTGTTTTTCGAGCATCATGGAACGGCTCCTTTCATTGTCTTCCCGATAGCATACACCGGATTCCCGGTATGATCCAGAAGGCGTTTATGAGCAATGACACATTCTGGAGAGGAGCCGATGTTCGGTGGGATCCGTTATGGGATGGGCAAAAAGAATTCAAAGACGGTCCGGCCATACTTCTTCATTCGGACAAATTCCAAGGTTTTCCATTCCAACGAAACCGTTTCGGTTTGATCCCGCTGGGTGTAGATCACCGTTTCCGCATGGAGCAGCGCGGGCAGCCGGTCCAGCAAAGCCAGGGTTTTGTTGCAATAATCATGGCCGTAGGGCGGGGTAATCCCGATCACATCAAAAGGTTCGCATCGGCTGGCCAAGCGGGGCAGAAGTTCCAGCACATCGCCTTCCAACACCGTGTAATCATCGTGGGGGCAAATTCTCTGGGCATTCATGCGCGCCACGAAGAGCGCGTTGCTGTCTTTATCGATGCTAATCGCATGTCGCGCTCCCCGGCTCAGGGCCTCCAGCGCAACAATCCCCGTGCCCGAAAACAAATCCAGAAACCGCCCCTCGGCCAAATGGGGGGTTAGGATATCCATCAGGGATTTGCGGATTCGAGAGAGCATCGGTCTTGTGGTCAAGCCAGGCGGGGTTTCAATTTTTTGGTTTTTATATTTGCCAGCGATGATAAACATGGGTTCTTCTTTCTCATCTTTCACCATTCAGCCCTACTACTGTATCTGGAAAGAGGAAAAAATAGAACCACCCAGACAGGAGGTACATTAAAAACATGGCCGAAGACAGCCTCAAGCACACCATCCAATGTCTCTCTGAAATCAAAAATCTGACCAAGCGGATCGAACGGTTGGAAAAACAGAATAAAAAACTCAAAAAGAAACTCCTGCATGGCAAGACACTGGAAGTCGAAACACTGATTCTCCGGGACAGCGACGGGAATACGCGAGCCGTAATGGAGGTCTCGCCCCAAGGAACAGCCTACCAGGTCTTTTATGACTCAAATCAAACCAAGCGGGCCGCCTTTGGAGTGCTAAACGACGGCAGCCCCCGCATCTTGCTCTACGATGAAGACGGAAAGGAACGGATTAAACTCCAGGTTAAAAAAGAAGGCCAGGGCGCCATTCTTTTCACCGATGCCCAGGGAATCACACGGCTCAAAATCATGGTGGAGGGAGGAGAACCCCATCTATGCTTCATCGATAAGGAAGGAAAAGAAACCCTGTCCCAGGGGCAATAAAAAAGGGGCCGAAGCCCCTTTTTTATTTTCGTTTTGCGGAAGTCTCGGTCGATGGATCCTTCGGCTTGGTTTTGAAAACCGTCCGTTCCGAGGCCTGGGACAGAGGCTGCAGCGACATGGGTTTCAAGGTTCCAGACTGCACGGATTGGGGGGTGGAATATCCTGTCAACGCATTCAGCATCACTTTTCCATAAACCCCATAGAGGGTACTGACCCCATCCCACAAGCCCAGAAAACCGCCATTGGTATCCACGGCCAAGGTGATGTGATCCACTTCATCCGGCTCGTTCACCAAGGACAGCCCTTGAGTCAACAGGGTCTTGGTCTGCGCGTCATAGACCTTGGCGAAAATTTCATCCACCGCTTCATCCTTCCAAAGAATCAAGAAGAGACTATCGCCCATCGCCTTGATATCCACCACCGTATTGTCCGTGTTCGACGCGCCGTCGACGACAAATTCAGTATGAAGCATCTGCCCACTCACACTTGTCATGGCGGCATGGATCGCCTTGGCTTTGGTTACCGGATCTTCGTTGATCCACGCGATCACACATCGATTGCCATCGATCGCAACCTTGGGGCCATAGGCATCATCAAAGGGCGCGTTGAAGTCCGTCACTTCCAACTCAATAACCGAATTGGGTAAAAGCCCATTGGCATCGGACGTAACTCCAACTGGAAGATAGCGGGCATAGATATCGAAGCGTTTCTTGTTGTCTTGAATCAAGCGGTTATCGGTCCATACCACAACCACATTGCCGTTGGTATCGATCGCCACATCCGGATCATAGACAGCGGTGTCCTCGAAGGGATGATTGACCTGAATATCCACCGGATCGGTCGGAACAAGGGCGGTCCCGGTCCACGCCAAGCGCTGGACGTAGACGTCCTTCACATAATGCCGGTCGTCCAGCCAGGTCACCGCCAGTTTGCCACTTCCTTGTCCCGCGATCGCAGGCTGCCATACGTTGGTTTCTTCAAAACGCATGTTGACTTCATGGTCGTTGGTCAGTTTGCGGTTCCCAAAACTGTCGTACAAGCTGAGATACACGTTGTAGGTCTTATCCGCACGGCGGTTATCGGTCCAGGTGATATGGCGGATGCCGCTGTAGTCGATCGTAATATCTGGCGATTCCGAGACCGTGTCATCAAAGAGTTCGTTCACGGTGATCGATCCCCCCACCGCGGTGTTGGCGGTATCGATTTCGCGGAGAACCACATCCTGATACCCTTCGGGAGAGAGGACATTCGCGACCGTTGCAAATCGGGTTCCCTGATCGAACGCGACACTCGGATCAAACAGCCGGCTTTCTTTTGTACCCAAGGCGAATTCATACAATTCCCCGGTTACAATCGGGGACGTGCCTCCCCCCGGTGTCGGGGTGGGAGTTATCGTTGGGGTCGGGGTAATGACCGGTTTGGGTGTCGGCGTGGGCGCCGGCTGGCTGGGTATATCCACTCCCAAAATCTGACGAAGGAGGGGATCGGTCACCAGATTGCGATTCAAGGAAAAAACTTCCAGATTGTCAAAGATCGCGGTGACCGGCCCGGCGGTGGAGTTGGGCGCGACCGCCAATTGCAAGACGGGAACGATGGCTTTCCTTTTGGGGGTATAAAGCACCGTCACTTTATGATACGCGTTGGTGTACCGCTGGCTGTCCACTTCCAGCGAATAGGCAACACTGCCATCGACACTCGCTTGCGATCCCCCGGGAACGGCATCCAGCGCGCCTACCGCGATGCTGCCGCCTGCCGCTAAGGCGTGGACCGAAACACGGATAACCACCGGGAAATCGCCCGCGTTGACAACCGGCCCCAATAACGTGATAGCCTGGCCCGCGGAAGCGGTAATCCGTAAGCCCCGGTCATCCGCATAGCCCGCCACCTGCGGGATCAGGCCCAAACTGGACTGCGCTGTTTGATAGCCTTGGGGAAGGATATGCGTCCACCCCGCGGCGGATAAACTAGCCGCTGAAAAGGTATCGGTAAACAATGCTTGCGTGAACCCCACACAAGCCGAGGAAAGCCAAAAAAAGATCCCAAGTAGAATTGATACAACCTGTTTCATGATACCACTCCTTTAAAAATGTTAGCGCGAACGGCTAAACCCGGACTGAGCAGACCCACTGCTGCGACTCGGTGAAAACGAAGAAGACCGAGGGGCAGCAGACTGGATGGATGAAGTCGACTGGCTGGGGGCGGAATAACTCGGAGCAGCCGATCGGCTAGGTGCGCTATACGCGGGAGCCGAAGAAAACGAACTCGACCGCGAAGGCGCTACATTATAACTCCGGCTCGCGGGTTGACTTGGTGCGTAAGAAGTCCGGCCCGTTGAACGGCTTTGGCTAAACGAGGGCTCGGCCATCCGGCTGGGCTGCGAACTGGAAAACCGGGCTGGCGCCGAGGTGCGGGGTTGAATCACCGTGGAAGGAACCGAACGTGGTGTAGAATAGGTCCGCGCGGATTCCCTTTCTACACGGGGCTGAGAAATCGCCCCGGGAGTGGAGCGATACGAATTCTCCCGGGGGGTGGATGGTTGAGCATTATATGCGGTTCGGGTTGATTCCCGTTGGCTAAACCGCGCCTGCGCGCTTTGAATGGCCTGT
>JAVFAP010000354.1:0-5005 GCA_034002445.1 bacterium
TGGCGCAGCTGGACACCCTGGAACTGGGCTGGTTTATCACAGACCTCAAGAGCACGGGAAACCGGCTCTATGCCGCGTCGTGGGATTTCGCCATTTTTATCGTGGATATCAGCGATCCCACCACCTTGTCGCTCGTCAACACTGTTTATACTGAAGACTTCAATAATGGGATGGATATCGACAAATCCCTTCTGGCGGTTGCGGAAGGGCAGCGAGGGATCAGTTTTTATAATATCGGCAATCCCGATGATCCCCAGCTGATCCGCACCATTTCGGTGGGGCAGAACGAATCGGTCGGCGTGGATTTGCGTGAAAATTTTTGTTATGTGGCCCGGCTCTACTACCACCCCAATGACGTCACCCTTCCACCGTGGGAAGGTGGGCTGAGTGTGTTGGACTACCAATTTATGAACAATATTGTGCTGGATGCCAAACACGATCTACAAGATGGATTTGATGTATTGGCGTTCCAGGGGGTGGTGTATCTGGCGGCGGATGGGCAGATGAACGTCTACCAGCATGGGCCGGTGGGCGACCGTCCGACTCCCACACCGGTGGTCCCGACCGCGACCCCAACCCCGACGCCCACGCTGACTCCCACCAACACGCCCCGGCTGATTCCCACCGCCACGCCGGTTCCGGGCAATCCCACCGCGACCTCAACACCGGTTCCGCCCACGCACACTCCAACACCAGTGGTGGTGCCGACCCATACGCCAACCCCCACCTCGACACCCCAACCGGGTCAACCCACCCCAACCCCCTCGCCCGCGAGCGGAGGAACTGCGGACGCGGTGTTTGATTTCTCTCAATCGGTCCTGACGGATAATGGCTGGTCTGGCGCCATGCTGGGCGGGTTTGGCGGGAATCCGGGCGGATTCGCCAAGGTCATTCCGCTCTCGGAAAGTTATTTTCCGCAATCCGCTGACGACAAAGGGCTGATGCTGATGGTGTCCCCCGTCGCCGGGGCGGAAAAGGATGAGGTGTGCTTTGTCTACGCCACCGAGGGGGTGGAGGTCGGCCATAATCCCGTACTGATCCGGGCCCACTTGAGGGCGGAAGACGATGGCGGGAACGCGGAAATTTACGTGGGCGCGCTGAAGGGCAGCTTTACCCAGGGTGGCGTGGATGGCTCTCTCGCGTTCATTTCCCCCAAGAATTCGCGCAATTTCCTGACCGCCAAGCGGGTGAACTGTTACTATGAACCCGATGATCAAGTGACAAAAATCACCCCCTTCATCCAAGTGGTCGCGACCAAGGCTGGGGGTAGTGCCACGGTTTATGTGGACCGGGTTGAGGTCTTTATCCTCAAGCCCGGCCAAGTCCTGAACGCCGATCTGTTCCGCGCGGCATGGTAACAAGGCATGAGATTCCCCCAAGGGGTGAAAAGTCCCTTGGGGGATATTAATGTAGGATGTGGGGTAGGAAATCGTACGGTTCCGCAGTTTTGTACTGGACGGGCTTCTGGATAAAAAATGTTTGTATTGGGCTGGTATGCTAGATTTTGAGATTCTTAATTGAATCTGGGATCAATCGAGAGCCGTATCACGGTTCAAGGATGAATTTTTAAATGAATGATGTGTTTAGAGATTGTGTTTCCAATCATTTTTCTTTTTTGCTGGAACGGTATGATTTCCATGTCTGTTGTGAAGCAAGAATGTTTGTTTGTTTTGAGAACACGTCAATAAAATTCGTTGTGGAATGGGATTCTTGTCGCTCCTATGAAATGATCGTTGAATTTCGATTTAAGGAGATCCCTCGGTCTTCGCTACCGTTGTACTATTTGATGAAAAAGATGGGATCTCAAAATGCGATGCCTGCATGTTTGCATGTGATGGATGTCGAGGTTGCCGGGAAATTTTTGAGAATGGTTTCTGATTTTGTAAAATCTCACATGGCTGATCTTCTGATGAATAATAATCAACTCCTGATGCAAGTGTACGATGAATTTTGGATGGAGGAAAAACGAATCGCCTTCAAGGAGAACTTGTCTCGCATCGTGTTCAATGCGGATGTGTTGTGGAAAAGCAAAGACTTTAAAGGCTTTGTGAATACAGTTTCTCCTGTATTGAAGGATCTGTCCCCATTACAACAGAAGCGATATGACTATGCGATCAAGCACATGAATACCATGATGGCGTAACGTAGCGGAGGGAAGCCTTCTCCGCGTATTTCTGCTTGCTGTCGAGTCTCCCTCTCTACTCAAATGAACTGGCCTGGGGTGGACAGGAGGGCGGTCACTCGTGTTGAAGACCCAGAATCAAAAACTTGGTTTGGCCCAGGGCGGTATTTTGCCCGGCGGACGGGATGGGGCTGGATGATAAGTGGCTGCTGCGTACTTGGTCCTGGGCGTTGACCCGGACCGGGATACCCCCGACACTTTCCCAGGTATTGGATTTCAGGATGAGGGCGGAACTGACAATCGGAAGCAGGGGTTGTGGCAGCTGATGTTGCTGCGGGCTGCTTTCCAATCCCACGATGGGCGGGTGGGTGATTGTTTGGCCGGGCTGGGGGATCGTTGAGCCGGGGAGGTAGAACTTGGTTGTGGTGTTGTTCTCAGGTGGGAGGTAATAGACCTCGGCTTTGATCTTGATTCCACCCCCATTCTGGGCCCGGCCTTTGGGGATCAGGCGGATATAGTGGTCGGGAAAAAGCATGGCGGCTGTTTCTTCGTTCCCAAAAAAACTCAACCGCACCGTGTTCCACAGGGTATAGGCGGGGTAGCGGAACGATTGCAGCAAGCGTTCTTTCATGTCGCTCAGTTCCGCGGGGACTGTCCCCACGATGCCGGTGGTCCCGGCGAGGATGACCCGGATTTGAATGAAATACAGTTCCTCCCCGGGGCTGGATTGATCCTTGGTGGGTGTCGTCTCTTGTGGCTTGGGTTGCTGCTGGGCCCGAAGCGGTGGGATGGACAGGTTACTTAGCAACAAGAAAAAGAGGATTCCCAGAGCGGTAAGTCGTTGTCTCATGATCGTATCCTTTGGATGTACCCCGTTGGGCATCCGGGGTGCGAATGGTGGAATCATCCGTTATTCTACACCATTTTGGGAGGATTGGCGAGGAAATTGGTCTTCCACTGTAATCGCATGGGGCGGCATACTATAATTCATCACTTCGAAAAAATTATGAATGGATTTGGAACCAAGGACAATGGCTGAGAAAAAATCGGTAAGAGATGAACGGGTCGAGATGATTCAAGAACTCCGGGCGCAGGGAATCAATCCATTCCCCGACCGTTTTGAGCGTACCCACCGCTTGGCTCAAGCGGTGCAAATGGACGAAGGAGAAGAGGTGCTTCGCCTCTGTGGCCGGATTATCGCGATTCGAAAAATGGGGAAATTGGCGTTTGCCCACATTCAGGATGCGGAAGCCAAAATTCAGGTTTGTTTTGTGATGGACGAATTGGGGAAAGATTCGTTCACCTTCTTCAAAAAATACATCGATATCGGGGATTTTATTGGAGTGGAAGGGCATCTCTTTCGCACCAAGACCCAGGAACTAACCCTGCTGGCTAAATCGTTCCAAATGTTATCCAAGGCGTTGCTGACCCTGCCCGAAAAGTGGCACGGGCTGGCGGATTTGGAAATCTGCTACCGCCAACGCTACCTGGATCTTGTTGTCAATGAAGAATCCCGCCGTCGCTTTCGCATCCGCCGCGATGTGATCCGTTTTATCCGGCAGTTCTTGGAAGAGAGCGACTTCATGGAGGTCGAGACACCCATTCTGCAAGCCAAGCCCTCGGGCGCCTTGGCCAAGCCGTTTATCACTCACCACAACGCCTTGGATATCGATCTCTACCTACGGATCGCGCCCGAAACCTACCTCAAGCGCTTGATCGTGGGGGGCTATGACCGGGTTTATGAATTCGCCCGGTGTTTTCGGAACGAGGGCATATCCACCGCCCACCTGCAAGAGTTTCTGATGCTGGAATACTATGCCGCCTACTGGAACTATGTGGACAACATGGATTTCACCGAACGCATGGTCAAGGCGGTTTTACAAAAGGTCGTGGGTTCGCTGACCATCGAGTACATGGGGCAGACGATTGATTTCTCTGGCGAGTGGCCTCGCAAATCGCTGCGGGATGTGATTGCTGAAGGCACGGGGATCGATATCGATGAGGCCAGTACCAAAGAAACCCTGCGGCAGGCGATCTATGATAAGGGGATTCGTCTGGAAGAGGTGGATCTGGATAAGGTCGGGTGGGGGACGATGGTCGATTCGCTGTATAAGAAGGCGTGCCGTCCCGCCATTCTCTCGCCTCTCTTTTTGACATCTCATCCCAAGGAACTGTCACCCTTGGCGCGGGCCAACGATGCCAATCCCATGATCACCGACCGTTTCCAACTGGTGGTGGCGGGGATGGAGATCGTGAACGCCTACTCGGAACTGGTAGACCCTATCGATCAGCGCGACCGGTTAATCAATCAGCAAAAATTGAAAGATGCCGGGGATGAAGAAGCGATGGAATGGGATGAAGACTATGTGCATTGCATGGAATATGGGATGCCTCCCATTTCTGGCTGGGGGATGGGGATTGACCGGTTTGTGGCGTTGATTACCAATGACGAGAATATCAAAAGCACGGTCTATTTCCCCCTCATGCGTCCCGATAAATAACTGGAACCTATACGAATTAAGAAAAGGGATGGCGCAAGCCATCCCTTTTCTTGTGGGATGGGGGTGTTTATTTATTTAGCAGGGTTTAATTAATCATTTTATTGATGATGTTGAATTGTGATTTGACATGCTGATTTCCATGTGGTAGCATTGATCGATCAATCGATAAAAAAAGAGAGGAGGCGATCCCCTTCCCTGAATAAAACCGGTTATTGGTGCTCCATGAGAAATCAGAATTCAAACCAATATTAAACTATGGGAGGTTATACTCTGATGAAACGAAGTTCATTCATTTTCATTTTCACAATCTGTTCGATGGTTGGTTCGCGCAAGTCGGTGTTTTTACGGGGGCTGTCAGTGTGGGGGATGACGGCGGGATTGG
>JAVFAP010000355.1:0-5005 GCA_034002445.1 bacterium
CCCTGGAATCCGGTCGATGGCGGCATGAACACCCCCGCCAGGCGGTTGTACCGGTTCAAAAAGTATTGGCTATTGTTGGTCGTTATGGTCGAGACAAAGATATCCTGCCCCTGGTCGATCGTGGCGATATACGCCGAGACATGCGCCGCCGAGGCACGGATGGCACATCGGATCAGAGCGCAACGGTCTGTCTGGATCGGGTTGGTCAGAATCATTACCCCTTCCCCCGGATTCGCTTGGATAATCATCCCATACCCATCGGTCGCGCCTTCATAGGTGTCGGCGGTGGGGATTGGGCCAAACGTGACCCGCGCCGCGGGAATCGAGCCAAATCCCGCGCCGATCACCGTCACCCCATTTTCTGCCGGGGTGGCGTTTGTAAAAGGAAAAGAAATCGGTTGCGCCTGCGTATACCCAATCCATAAACAGAGAACAAGACCACAGAAGAAGAGGCGGCGGAAAGAATCCATAATCGAATCTCCATACTCATCAAAATTTCACTCTCTCATTCCGAACATCATCCATTGAGTGTACAAGAAATTTCGATCGGTTGGAATATCCCATCATTGGGCTCGATCCAGCAAAGCCAAGACCTGTACTCCACACGAATGCCTCCTTTTTTCTATCTCATTTCGTTACAGAAAGAGCAAAGAAATTCCTCCTTTTCATCGTCCATGATTGACATTTGAACAAAAAAGCGTAATTTGGTACAATGGCAGTGATACCATAAGGAAGGGTGATAAGGATCGGATTCCTCGGGCCGCCTCGTTGGGGGGCAGAGCAGCAAGCAACTTGCCATGTTCCCTCGATCCACGGAGAGGGAGGTGGGTAAGAGCCAATCCCAAACACAACATTCATATGAGAGACAGTGCATTCGGTCACCGGTTCGTTTTCATCTCTCTATCCCATCCCCATTTCGCGGTGATGGGATGGTTCTTTTTTTTCGTGGTTCATTGTTGGGCGGCAGGAATCGCCCCTGCCCACCAAATCCCCATCTCCTTCCATCATCTTGAAACCGTGGATGGTCTGTCCAACCACTCTGTCCGCACCATTGCCCAGGACTCCAAGGGGTTTGTCTGGATGGGGACCGATGAAGGCCTCAACCGCTATGATGGGATCAGTTTTCATGTTTATAAAAATTCTCCCGATGATCCCCACTCTCTTTCCAGCAACCGGACTTTCGATCTGATCTTTGACCGCCAAGGCTACGCCTGGGTCGCCACCGACTATGGCTTGAACCGCTGGGATCCGCAGTCTGACCAATTTACCCATTTCTTTTTCGATTCCATCTACCCCGATAAACCCGGGATCAATTTTATCCTGAATGTGTTTGAGGATTCCCAAGGCCTGATTTGGATCGGCACTGTCAATGGGCTGCACCGCTACTCGTATGAGACCCAGTCCTTTGAGAGTTTTTTCCACGACCCCAACGACACGACCACATTATCCCTTAGCCTTATCAACGATGTCTTGGAAGATCACGAAGGGACCATCTGGATCGCCACCCACTCCAAGGGGATGAACCGGCTGAAGAAAGGCGAAACCACATTTACCCGTATCATGCCTGAGCAGGATGACCCTACCCCCTCTATTCCTTGGACCCCCACTTGCCTATTTGAAGACAAGGACCATCAATTTTGGGTTGGCACATGGGACAAGGGTCTGCTTCGCTTCGATCCTGACACCCTTGCCTTTACTCCCGTGCCAGAAATCATCAATTGCAACGTGCGCTTTATCAAGCAAGACCGTTCCGGCAGTCTTTGGGTCGGCACCATCGGCAATGGGTTGTACGTCCAAACGCCGGACAGAAAATCCTTTACCCAATACCTGCATGACCCTTCCGTCAAAACCAGTTTGAGTTCCAACCGGATCTACTCGTTTTTGCAAGACCAAAACGACCTCTTTTGGGTTGGCACCTTGAACGGCTCGGTCAATACCTTCCGTGATCCCCAGACCCAAATTCAGCACTACCAGCCCGGTTTAATTTCCAAAACCAGTCTCTCTGATAAATCCGTCATGTCCATTACCGAAGATGCCCAAGGCATTGTCTGGATCGGCACCCAGGAAAAAGGGCTGGAACGCTTCGACCCCGATACCGGACTTTATAAAAACTATATTTATGCGACCGAAGAAAATAAACCGCATCTCGATGTCGTCGTCACCAACTACATTTACTCTATCCAGCCCCGCAGTGACGGCCAACTCCTGCTTGGCACTCTCGGCTATGGGCTGGTCCTCTTCAACCCCACGACAGAAACCTTCACCTTTTTCAACCAGCCAGAAAATCTTCCCTATTTCGGGTATTTCCGCACCGCCAAGGACATTACCGTAGACTCTCAAGACCGCTACTGGCTCTGCAATGACGATGGCCATGTGATCTGCGTGGATCAGTCCATCCGCATCCAGCAGGTCCATGGCACTGGGGCAGAAAAATTCAGCTTCCCTCGCCTCTCCGCCCTGACCTTTCAGGACGACCGTTCTCTGTGGGTTGGCACTGAAGCGGAAGGATTGAACCGGCTGGATACCCAAACCGGCAAAATCACCGTGTTCACACATCAGCCCCAGAACCCTGCCAGCATTTCAAACAACACCATCTGGGATATCGTCAAGGACAGTCAGGGACGGGTTTGGGTAGGGACCAACGATGGGCTGAATCAATTTGATCCCGCCACCGATTCGTTCCAGCGTATCCTGGCCATCGATTCCTTCCCCAGCCAGGCTATCTTGAGCATTCTCGAAGATTCTTCCGGCAACCTCTGGCTGAGCACCAACCGGGGTCTGATCCGCTTCAATCCCCTTACCAATGCCGCCAACTGGTATGGCCTCCACAACGGCATCCAAGGCTATGAATTCGCTCCCAAATCCCGCTTCGCCGGCTCCAGTGGCAACCTCTATTTCGGCGGGATGTATGGATTCAACATCATCGACACCAATACCTTCCGCGATTATCCCTGCAACGCTCCCTTGGTGCTCAGCCAAATCCAGGTCGATGGTGCCCCCTATCAAACCAATCGCATGGTCTGGGATCTGGATGAGATTGTCCTGCCTTTCAAGAAAAATAATCTGGAGTTCCTTTTCTCCCTGCTCGATTACACCGCGCCAGACCTGAATATCCTGGAATACCGGATCGGCGAGACCGGCGCATGGCAAAAGATGAACCAAACCCAAAAAATCCTCTTCGCCGATCTCTCTCCCGGAGTCCGCCAATTACATATTCGCGGCACCAACGCCGATGGTTCCCGTAGCCCTCATGAAAAGGAATTTTCCATCACCATCCTCCCCCCCTTCTGGATGACCTGGTGGTTTTGGACTCTGCTGGCTCTGGCTTTCATTGGTTCCATCGTCGCCTACTTCACTCTTCGAATGCGGCGGATACAGCAAGAAAAAAAGAATTTAGAAGAACTTGTCGCCCACCGTACCGCTGTCCTGGCGGCAGAACGGGATTATTTCCACAGCACCATCCAGGCCAGCCCCCTCATGATCTTTGGCTTTACTCCGGATGGCATCCTTACCTTCCTCAACCCCACCGCCGAAATCATGTTGCAGATCGATTCCCGTTCCCTGGTCGGCCAACCGTGGTGGAACATCTCCTCCATCGCCGACGAACGCCGAACCCTGCAATCCATCCACCAGACCATCCAAACCCAGTGTATCTTCGATCTGGAACTCTGTTTGACTTTTTTGCCCGGCACTCCTCGCACCATGATGTGGAACTTCATTCAGCGGATCTCGGCCACCGGTGTGCTCAAGGATATCCTCGCCTTCGGCAACGACATTACCGAGCGTAAGAAGATGGAAGAACAACTCTTCCGCCTTTCCATCGAGGATGGCCTGACCCATATCGCCAACCGCCGCTGGTTTGACGCCCAATTTCAAAAAGCCTGGCTTCAGGCCGCCAGCACCCAAACTCCCATTTCTCTCTGCATGATCGATATCGATTTCTTCAAACGTTACAACGATCTCTACGGCCACTTGAAGGGCGACGATTGCCTCCGCCAGGTCGCGGGCAACCTGCAAAGCCAGCTCCACCGCCCTTCCGACCTGGTTGCCCGGTTTGGCGGAGAAGAATTTGTCATCATGCTCCCCAACACCTTTCCGTTCGAAGGACAGCAGATCGCGGAACGCTTCCGGAGTCATATCGAATCCCTCCAGATTCCCCATGAAGATTCTCCCATTGCCAGTTCCGTTACCATCAGCGTGGGGATTGCCACCCTCATCCCCAAAGCGGATATTCGTACCGACACCCTGCTTGCCATGGCTGACCAGGCCCTTTACGAAGCAAAAAAAAAGGGACGAAACCAGGTCATTTCTTGCAGCGCGTCCTGACCCTGTCCGCCTCTCCCTCTCTTGACACAAACCCGGAAGAATGAAACAGTAAAGACTACATATACTATTTTGGCCGCCCCTGGGTGGACCTGAGAGGATTTCCAATGAAACAACGATCGTACTCCAAGTGGCTTTCTGCAATTGTGTCATGCCTGTGCATGGGGGGCTTTGCCCTGGCGGAAACACCCCGTTCTGGCCCCTCCGTGGATTTTGCCCACGGCCCCCTGCAAGTCTCCGCCAATGCCCGCTTTCTTCAGCACCAGGATGGCACCCCCTTCTTCTACCTGGGCGACACCGCCTGGGAACTTTTCCACCGCCTCAATCGCGAAGAAGCGGACCGCTATCTCGCCAACCGCCGCGAAAAAGGCTTCACCGTCATCCAAGCCGTGGTTCTGGCTGAACTGGACGGCCTCAATACCCCCAACGCCTATGGCGAAAAGCCGCTCCACGATAACGATCCCGCCCGCCCCAACGAGGCCTATTTTCAACACGTCGACTCTATCGTTCAACAAGCCAAAGAAAACGGCCTCTTCATCGGCATGCTGCCCACCTGGGGCGATAAAGTCACCAAGGCCTGGGGAGCCGGCCCGGTCAGCTTCACCAACGAAACCCTTGACGCCGCCCTGGCCGATGGAAAATTCTTGGGGAAACGCTATAAAGACGATCCCAACATCAGCTG
>JAVFAP010000356.1:0-4997 GCA_034002445.1 bacterium
GAAGAGTAAGGTTTTGGATGGGCCACGGATAAGGATGGGCAGGGATGCCCCCTATCGGAGTCGTCCAGGAAGGGGAAGCCGGTTTCATGGAATTCCTGGAGCTAAATGGAAAATTTCTGTTGCCTATTTTGGCTTCGCGGTTATGATGAGTTTCTACGGAACAATGCAAGGGGTAGGATATCCGTAAAATTTATTGCACGCTCTGAGGTCATTATGGTATCGAACAAAGAGATCTTGATGGAAGCGGGAACGAATGAGGTTGAAATTCTGATTTTCGGGATTGGGGAAGAACGGTTCGGCATCAATGTCGCCAAAGTACGGGAAGTGATTAAATTGCCCAAAATCACCAAGCCGCCTCAAACCAATCCCATGATCGAAGGGGTGATGAATCTCCGCGATCACATTATCCCCTTGGTGAACTTGCGGATCGCGATGGAGTACCCCGTCAAAGTGCCCCAAGACAGTGACCGGGTGATCGTATCCGAATACCACCAGCAATGGTTTGGATTCATTGTGGACAATGTCGATACCATTGTGCGCATTTCCTGGAAAGATATCGAACCCCCCCCGCAAACCCACCATCATGGCGCGATCCTGACGGGTGTCGCCCATCATGGAGAAGAGCTGATCTTGATGCTGGATGTGGAAACCCTGACCGAGCCCCTGGTGGGCGTCTTAAGGAAAGCCCATCAAGCCAAGGGCAAATCGGAAAAAGAAAGTTCCATCATCCAGCAGCGCGAGAGCAAACGGATCCTGGCGGCGGATGATTCCGGCGTTATCCGTACCTTGGTGACTGAAACCTTGAAGGATGCGGGATACATCCAGATCACCGTCAAGGTCAATGGTCAGGAAGCGTGGGAGACCCTGCAGCAGGATGCGAATTATGCGCTGGTGATCACCGATATCGAAATGCCCCAGTTGGATGGATTGCATCTGACCAAGTTAATCAAAACCACGGAAAAAACCTGCCAAATCCCCGTCGTGATCTTCTCGTCCATCATCAGTGACGACAACCGGAACAAGGGAGATCAAGTCGGCGCGGATGATCAGATCACCAAGCCGGAAATCGATCGCCTGGTTCAGACCGTCGACCGGTTGTTGCAAGTGAAGTAAGTGGACACGTTCCCAGAATAATTGAAACCCAAGGGCACGGACAACGTGCCCTTTTTATATTGCACTCCTCTCTGGATTAGAATTGATCCCCCTCTCTCCGTGCCGTTGCCCCCCTGCCTTCCCATTGTTTCTTTGCCATCCGGACGTAGATTATTAGTCAGACAGTATTCAATCATGGTGGAAAGAGCGTTGCTTATGATGATTTTATTCCACGAAATATGGATGATGCTTTTGATGGCCAGCCCGTACTTGCTGCTGGGTTTTCTGGCGGCGGGTCTAATTCATGCCCTGATCCCGTCCGATAAAATTGTCAAAATGGTGGGGCAAGACAATACCCGCTCCGTGTTTTTAGGTTCACTCTGCGGCATCCCCTTACCGCTCTGTTCTTGTGCCGTTTTACCCACGGCAGCGGCATTGCGGGAGAAAGGGGCCAGCCGAGGCGCTACCACCTCGTTCTTGATCTCCACCCCCGAGACGGGGATTGATTCCATCGCCCTAACCTATGGCGTGATGGACCTGACCATGGCCATCCTGCGTCCGGTCGCGGCCTTCTTCACAGCCTTTTTCGCGGGGATTTTTGTCAATTGGTTTGGGAACGACGACAAAGAGACGTTTTCTTCCACAAAAGCGTCTCCTGCGAGTGGATGTTGTGAAACCAAAACCGCCGTTGCCGAATCGTGCTGTGCCAGCCAACCAGCCCCAACAAGCTGTTGTGGCGAATCCAAGGCCCAGCCTGCACAAACCACTTCTTGCTGTTCTTCCGCAAAGCCTTCCAACGCCTCGAGGATCAAGGAAGCGCTGGGGTATGGTTTTGGCAATCTGCCAGATTCGCTGGCGTACTGGCTGGCGTTGGGATTTGTGCTCTCCGGCATCTTATCAGCCTTTCTGCCCGACGCAATCTTTGAAACCTGGATCGGGCAAGGGATCCCTTCCCTGCTGCTGATGCTCTTCATCAGTATTCCTACGTATATTTGTGCGTCCGCCTCGACTCCCATCGCGGCGGTCTTGGTTGCCAAGGGCCTTTCCCCCGGCGCGGCGATTGTATTTCTGCTAGCTGGTCCCGCGACCAACCTCAGCACCATTCCCGTCTTGATCAAACTGCTAGGTCGTAAAGCCATGATCATCTACCTTGCCACCATCGCGGGAGTCAGTTTTCTCTTTGGCCTGGCTGTCAATCTGATCTATTCCTATAGCACCCTTTCCCCGGCGATGGGCATTGCATCCACTGAAATGGAACACCACGGCTGGTTTCAATCCCTCTGCGCCATGGCAATGCTGGCCCTGCTGGTCAAAGGGATGTGGATCCGCCCCATGCCGAAGGAGTTCACGAGCTGGTTGAAGTGGGGTAAAGCGTAAGCAAAGCCCCTTATTCAGGGACAAAGGCAGAAAAGGAAACGCGGCTGATCTGCCCGCTCTCGGTCATGCAAGATACCGTATGTACGCCTGGGGTGAGATGCAAAAAGAGGGGCTGGAATGGGGTGGAAGTTCCGAAAAAGGTTTCGTTCCAATACCAATGCACCGCCCCCTCCTGGTCCAAGGAAGATTTGAGTTGAATCCGGTCCGCTTCGGGCTGATGGGTCAGCAGAAACTCGGCCTCGTTGGCGGGCGAAAGAATGCGCAGTTCGGTATCCCTCGCAACCGTGATTTCCTTGGGCTGAATCACATAGGGGAAACGGATGTTGGCCAAATTCCACCCTTGAGGCGAGGCCGGCCAGCGTTCGATCACGGAGGTGGCGTAAGGTATGGAATCCAGCGCGAAAGCCGCCTCCGTTTTGACCGGATAGTGCATGTCACAGCGGCGATTGAGAAACTGGGTTTTGGGAAGAAAAACCGACTCTGTATGCAGGCACCAGCGGGTGGCGGGCAAGCCACTGCGGGAACAGACAGGGACCTCGCGCAAATTGTCATCCACGGGAGGCCAGGCCGGTTTGTTTTGCAGTTTCAAAGAAAGAAAGATATCCGCCGCCAAGGGCAAGGCCACCTGTGAGCCAATCAGCAGGCTGGAACCCCGGCCATCGTTGTTTCCCCTCCACACAATCACTAGGTACTGCCGGTTGAACATCACCGTCCAGGCATCCCGGTAGCCTTGGGAGGTTCCGGTCTTCCAACAGACGCGGGGAATCACGCTGACTTTGGGCAGCCCAACCGCTTGCAGATCGTTGGGCAAGGGCTGCTCCAGCATGGAGTACAAATTGAGGCAGGTTCCCGGTGCCAGCAGCCGCTGGCCCGGCTGCGCCTTCTCATCCATCTTGATCCGCAAGGGGCGATACACCCCCAAACTGGCCAGCATGGTATAGGCAGCAGCCAGTTCTTCCATCTTCACTTCGCAGTTTCCCAGAATGATCCCCAGCCCATAATGCTCTGCGCCTTGGTAGAGTGTGCTGAAATGCAATTGTTTGAGAAACCCGTGAAACCCCTCGATCCCCACCCGCTCCAGAACCGAGATGGAGGGGATATTGCGCGAGGTTTTGAGCGCGTCACTGGCGGAGATCAACCCCTTGAATGATTGGTCAAAGTTCTCGGGGTTATACAGCCCCTGATCCCATAGATCATCCAGCAAAATTTCGCTGTGGTAGAGACGATTGGATTCGATCGCCAGGGCGAAACTGAATGGTTTGAGGGTAGAGCCGGGTGAGCGCTCCGCCAGGCAGACATCCACCTGTCCCTGGATGGCGGGATTGAAAAAATCCGCCGAACCAGCCCGGGCCAACACTTGGGCGCTGGACACATCGATCACCATGGCGGCGGCATTATCGATCTCGCCCCGGGAGCGTTCCGCCGCGCGGAAAAGAATCGCCTCAACGGACCGCTGGATGGAATCATCCAAGGTGGTTCGCACTTGCTCCCCGCGGGCCAGCCGGGAATTCAAGGCGAAGGCGAGATGAGGGGCGGTTTTGGGGTATTCATGGTAGCGCGTGGTCAGCCCAGAGCGGCGGGCGGCCTGCTCTTCCTTGGCACTGATCATCCCCTCCTCTCGCATCCGCTGCAAAACAAAATCACGGCGCTGCCGGGCGCGTTCGGGATAGCGCAAGGGCATATAGCGGGTGGGTGATTTCGGCAGACCGGCCAGCAAGGCCGCTTCGGCCAAGGTCAGTTCCCGCGCGGGTTTGCCAAAATAGCGGCGCGCGGCGGCTTCACACCCCACCAGGTTGGCCCCATAGGGCGCGTTGTTCAAATATGCCCAAAGCAAATCCTCCTTGCTGGCCCGGAGGCGTAGGCGGATCGCCTGCACCGCCTGCAGCAGTTTCCCGGGGATGGTGTTGGTGCGGGGATGCTGAAACTTGACCACCTGCATCGCCAGGGTCGAGGCACCGGAAACCACCCGCTGCTGGGTGAGGTTCTGCCAGAGGGCGCGCGTGACCGCGATGGGATCGATCCCCAGATGAGAATCGATGCGGTGATCCTCGGTGGCGATGGTCGCCTGGATCAAGCGGGGACTGATTTGATCCAGAGAGCGTTCGAAACACCAGTTTTCTTCTGGGTTCAACACGGTGTAAAGCAGTACTCCTTGGCAATCCTGCAATTCACCCGAGGCATGGACGCGCAGATAGGATCCGGTATCCATGGGCCAAAGCAGGATGGCCAAGCCCATGCATAGCAGTCCCGCGGTCGCTTTCCCCAAGGGATGGCGCATCATCTGGCGTATCAAGGAAAACTGTTTGATAGAGCGCATATAAGTAGTGGGCAGTGAGTAGTGGACAGACGGATTTCCACACCTTGTGGGGTGGGTTTCGCGGCAGGCAGAATTTGTGCGCGGATTGGTGGGCTACGCTTCGCTTGAAGCCAACCCTACCAGCCCACCATCCCAAGCCCACTCGACTAGATCCCCGTAGGGTGGGCTCAAAACGCCGCAGGCGTGTAGCCCACCACGGCTTACGTAGGGG
>JAVFAP010000357.1:0-4992 GCA_034002445.1 bacterium
GGGCAGGCAAATAGGGGACGAAACCATGCGTCCCTTGCATGGGATCGTGTATGGAAATTTCCTCCCTCGCTCCTGGCTCAATCGGCTTGGAAGCGAGGGGAAAATTTATATTCTCTTTGTGTTGATGCCTTGACAGCGTAAGGGAGTACAATACAATCCATGTCAAGTTTAAATCCTTTACAAGCATGATGTGGGCAGTGATGGCTGATCTCGAGGAAAAGCAGATGGTTTCGCAGTTACTGGACGTCTACGGTGCATTGCTGACGGACAGGCAGCGGGATTTTTTGGATCTGCATTACAACGAAGATCTTTCGTATGGCGAAATTGCCGAGGGAGAGAATATCTCGCGGCAAGCCGTGCATGACACCATCCACCACGGGAAGAAGGCGCTATTCCGTTTTGAAGAGCACCTTCATTTGCTGGATCAACCCCGGCGGCAGACTGGGGCTTTCCCGGATAAAGAACGGATTGAGGAAGAGTTGACCAAATTGGCGGCATTGCTGCGGGATGACATTATTTATAATGTGAAGCCTCTGCGGCGAACGGTGCAGGGGATTCTGGATCTTCTGGGGAATTGAATCCTTTGAAGAGAATCATTGCGGAACCAAAGAACTGATTTTGCCGAGGGGGTCGCTCTGACCGAGCGGCACCTGATCAGGATAGAGCAACGCGCGGCATGGGGTTCAACTCCAGGCCGCGGTTTAACGGGAGCAGGGGGTCTGATCCCGGATCACGAGATGGATTATGTTTGAAAATCTACAAACCCGATTCCAAACCATATTTCGCAATTTAACCGGGCGGGGCCGCCTGGATGAGAAAGCTATCAAGGACGCCTTGCGGGAAGTGCGTCTGGCTTTTTTGGAAGCCGATGTCAATTACAAAGCGACCAAGGACTTCTGCGATCGAATCGAAAAGAGAGCCTTGGGTGTTGAAATCCTGCGCAGTCTGACTCCAGCCCAACAAGTAATTAAAATCGTTAAAGAAGAAATGGTGGAACTTTTGGGGGGGACGGGAGAGAAACTGGTTTTTTCTCCGGGCGGTGAGATGCGGATTATGCTGGTGGGGTTGCAGGGGTCTGGAAAAACCACCACCGCCGCGAAACTGGCCAAACGCCTCAAGGCGGAAGGAAGAAAGCCCCTGTTGTGTGCGGGCGATATCTACCGTCCGGCCGCCATCCAACAGCTGGAAGTGGTCGGGGCGCAGGTCGGTGTGCCTGTGTTTCAGATGGGGACAGAAGATATCGAGCCGTTGGATATCGCGAATTACGGGACCATCAAGGCGCGCAAGGAAGGGTATGACACCATCATCCTGGATACCGCCGGCCGCTTGCATATTGATGAAGAGATGATGGAAGAGGTGCAAGAGGTCAAGGAAGGCTGGAATCCAACTCCCCACTTCATGGTTATCGATTCCATGGTGGGGCAGGACGCCGTCAACCAGGCGCAGCATTTCAATGAAGGGTTGGCAATTACGGGTACCATCTTGACCAAGTTGGACAGCGATACTCGCGGTGGAGCAGCGATTTCGGTCCGTTACGTCACTGGAAGGCCAATCTATTTTGCAGGGATGGGCGAAAAACTGGATGATCTGGACTACTTCTACCCCGACCGGATGGCATCCCGGATTTTGGGGATGGGCGATGTCCTGACGTTGATCGAAAAGGCGCAGCAGACCATCGATGAGGAAGAAGCCCAGCGCTTACAAGAAAAACTGCTGAAGCAAACCTTTACCCTCAGCGATTTTTTAAATCAAATCCGCCAGGTGAACAAGATGGGCGGGCTGGGCAGCCTGATGCAAATGCTGCCTGGGATGGGTGGGTTGGATACGCTGAAGAAAGCCACCCTGAGTGAAGATGAAATGAAAACCACCGAAGCCATTATTTTATCGATGACCGTGGCTGAGCGGGAAAACCCCAACCAGATCAATTCCAGCCGCAAACGGCGGATCGCTCGGGGCAGCGGCACCAACATGCAGAAGGTGAACCGTCTGCTGAAGCAGTTTGTCCAGACCAAAGAGATGATGGGCATGATGGCGGGTGGGGGTGCCCTCGGGGGAAAAGGGAAGAAGATCGGGGGCAAGAAGCCCAAAATGTCCAAGAAGATGATGAAAAAGATGATGAAGATGAAGAGCATGCTTCCCGATGATATCGGGATGTAAGCGAGGGCCCGATGGGGCCTGGCCCTACACGATTTAAAAATTCATTAACCACAAATACCAATATATTGAATCCCAAATTCAATAAGAACCAATTTGGAGGCTTAGATGGCTGTAAAAATTCGTCTGAAAAGAATGGGTAAGAAGGGAACCCCCTTCTACCGTCTGGTCGTCGTGGATTCGCGCTGGCGCCGGGATGGCAAAACCATCGAAGATATCGGCTGGTATGATCCGGTCAAGAATCCGGTGCAGTTATCCATCAAGGAAGAAAAGGTGTATCAGTGGTTGGATAAAGGGGCGCAGATGTCGGAAACGGCCCGTTCCTTACTGAAAAACCAAGGCTTTTTGAAGAAATACCGCACAGGGGAATACAAAGAGGTTTTAGAGAAGATGGCGCAAGCCAATCTGGCGCCCGTGACCTCATCGGCCATCCCCAAGGTGGAAAAAGCCCCAGCCAAGGTTGAGGCTTCTCTGGCACCCGCGGAAGAAGCGAAATCCGAAGAATAAGACAAGAAAAATCCGGCTGCAATCCAGCCGATTTTTCGAAGGATACAGGTATGAAGGACTTACTACTTTACCTTTCCAAATCACTGGTCAAGCATCCCGAGGATGTCCTGGTTGGTGAAAAAGAGTTGGAAGACGGTACGATCGAATATTCTCTGAAAGTCAATCCCGAGGATATGGGGCGCATTATCGGCCGGAACGGCAAGACCGCGCGGGCCATCCGCCTGCTGGTCTCTGCCCGTGGCTCAATGATCAACAAGCGGACCCAGGTTGAAATCAAGGAAGACTGAGTGACAGCGGAAGGCAACCACGGCAAGCACGGCAGGCAGATTCCATGACTATCCTACGGCGAAAGAAGAACATTCCGGATGACCGGATTTATTTGGGGAAGATCACCAAGTCGCATGCCCTCCTGGGGGAGGTGAAATTTCAACCCTTTGGGTCGGACCCTTGGTTATTGCAGCAGGTTCAAACCGTCTATTGCGAAGAGCCCCTGCTGATCTTGGAAGTGGAATATGTCCGGGGGACCGAGAAAGCGCCGATTGTCAAGTTCAAATCGGTGAACGATCGTACCGCATCGGATCAATTGGCTGGCAGGTTGGTTTGGATCAAGGAAGAGGCCCTTCCCGAACTGGAACCCGGCTTTGTCTACGAATCCCAAATTCTTCAATGCCGCGTGATCAGCATCGCGGGGGATGAACTTGGCACTGTGGAAGACGTGCTGGAGACCGGTGAGTTTGATGTGCTGGTCGTCCGGGGGAAGGATCGCCAGGAATGGATGATTCCCGCGAACCACGAAGTGGTGAAATCCATCGACTGGGCCAAAAAAGAAATTTTGGTTGATCCGCCGGCTGGTTTGTTTGAATCCCAGACCTTGCCAGGCACGCCTGCGGAGTAGAGATACGGTACCCCTATGGTAAAGCAGCGTATCGATATCTTGACCACCTTTGTGGAGATGTTTCAGGGCCCATTTGACGAAAGCATTCTCAAGCGGGCGCGGGAAGCCTCGATTGTCGATATCCAGGTCCACAATTTGCGGGACTGGACCCGTGACCGCCATCATAAGACCGATGATGAACAGTTCGGCGGCGGGGATGGGATGGTCATGCTGGCCGAGCCACTGCTGGAAGCCGTTTCCGATCTTCGGACCCGAACCCAAGGCGACAGCACCATTATCCTGACATCACCTCAAGGCCGTCTCTTCACCCAAGCGGTGGCGGAGGAATTGGCACAGGAAGAGCATTTGATTATTCTGTGTGGCCATTACAAGGGGATCGATGAGCGGGTGATGGAACTGTTGCAGCCCGATGAAATTTCGATTGGGGATTTTGTGCTGACCGGGGGGGAGTTACCCGCCATGGTCATGACCGACGCCATTGTGCGCTTGATCCCCGGCGTGGTGAATTCATATGGTTCCGTGGAAGAAGATTCGTTTTCTTCCGGTCTGTTGGATTGTCCTCGCTACACTCGACCGCGCACGGTCTGTGGATTGGACGTGCCGGATGTCCTTTTATCGGGCCATCATAAAAAAATTGAGGCATGGCGGCTGGAAAAAGCGCTGGAACGGACTGCGGTCCGGCGTCCCGATCTGTACCAGCAGTACCAGGAACAGAACAGGAACAAAGCGGTTCGCAAAGAGGTCAAACGATGAGCGCTCCCTTGTATGTCGCCCTTTTACACTACCCCGTCTATAAAAAGAGCGGGGAAGTGATCACCACGAGCATTACCCCTTTGGACATGCACGATATCGCCCGTTCTTGCCTGACCTATGGCGTGGAACAGTATTTTGTGGTGCATCACATGCCTACCATGAAATTTTTGGCGCATCGGATTCAGGGATTTTGGCGCAGCGATTATGGTGCCGCCTACAACCATACCCGGAATGACGCGTTTTCCATTCTTCAAATCGTCGATCATCTCGAGAATGCCTTCGAGTGGATCGAAACCCGGCATGGAAAAAAACCGAAACTCGTGGCGACGTCCGCCAAAGCGTTCGGAGATCGTATCATTTCATTCCAAGCATTGTCAGAACAACTCCGCACTGATCCCGACCCATACCTGTTGCTTTTTGGCACGGGCTGGGGTTTGATCAGAGAATTTTTACGGCAATGCGACCTGATCCTAGAGCCGATCAACGGCCCCAACGCGGATTATAATCACCTTTCAGTCCGCAGCGCGGCGGCGATTGCCTTGGACAGGCTTTGCGGAAGATAAAAAAACAAGTAAAATACAGGCTTTGTTTGCCCCCTCAAGGAGGTTTTAAAAATTATGAGTTCTGCATTAACGGCATTTGAAAAAAGTCAGATGCGCAGCGAGTATCCCGCGTTTCAACCC
>JAVFAP010000358.1:0-4965 GCA_034002445.1 bacterium
GATCCTTCCCGCCGATACGTCCTTGACGTACGGTGGTGGTACTTTGTTGCCGTTGAATGAAAGCGGCACATGGTTTGCCGTGTTGGATTACCGGGTGATGAACTTTGCCGTCTATGAAAAATCCCGGATGCAGATTTATCCGCCCTTAAAGATGTTCGATCCCACCCCCGGCCCGGATTATGGCATGCCCCGCTATAACATGGGGATGTATTCCATGCTGGATCCCAAGATGAGCCTGACAGATCTGAATTTCGGCCGCTGGGATGGATATCCCTATATTCCCGAAGACTTGTTTGTGGAAGATCCGGTTTCCGGTGAAATTCAGTGGATGCTACAACTGACCGGAGATGATGGAACAATCCGGATCATCCAGGATCCCGATGGCGATCCCAGCCGGACCTTTGCCCTTTCGATCGCCAACGCGATGCGGATTCCCAACCCGAACATGGGATTTGTGCGGGTTGGTAACGTGCCCATGGTGGTGGCGGTGGCAGATCCCGATGGGCAAACCACCAACGCGCAGGATCCGCAAGGCGAATATATGATGGATCCGCCGGCGTATACCCAGTTTGGTTTCTGGATCGATCTGGGAGCCGACGTGGGCGAGTATTTACGTGGTGTAGGTGAGGCTGTTTCGCAGGCGTTCGAACAAGCCGCCACGGCGGTTGCCGAGTTCAACACCGCGGTCGAAGAAGCCGAGGCGGCGGCAAGCGGAGCGGAAGAACCAACTGAACCCGAATATCCCGAATTGCCGGATCCGATCGAACTGAGCATTACTGACCCGTTTGATGCCTTGAATATCAACGCGTTCCTTGAAGGCAATAATGGTGTCTACAGTACCAATTACACCTACCAGATTCAGTTGCCGGATGAAAACTTCGGTCCGCTGGCCGGTATGGATTATTTCCTTGTACTGCGGGCATCGGCCGACGCGCAAGTGGGCGATACCTTCCGCGTTCGGATCAGCCAAGGGCGTCCCAGCTCGCTCTATAGAGAGCTGGATCCCCAATCCGGTGAACAATTGCAAGCGCTGCAGCCCGGTCGGGGTATTTCTTATAACTCGTATATCGAAACCGAATACCTGGAAGCCTATCCTGGCTATTCCAATCAGCAGATCACCACGGGACCGATTGTGGTGCGCAGCAGCAATGTGGCGCCGAAGATTCAGTTCGTGAGCCCAGGCACGGGAAGCAACATGGCCTCGGCTGACTTCACGTTTGAAATTACGGTGACAGCCGAAGATCCGGATAACGTGGCGACCATCCAGCTGTTTGTGGATAATAACAACCTGGATTATGACGGTTCTTTCATCCCTGGCGCGACGCTGATGGAGCAGGATGGGATGACCTTGACCTACACGCTGGACTTGCGTGAGCAGATCCCGAACTTCGATCCGACCCTGAGCTATTACATCTACGCGCGGATCGATGACCGTGTGAACGCGCCGGTCTACATTTACTCGGATGGGCCGATCACCACGGCCGTCAGCCAAGACAACACAGGCGGGCCCAGCACGGGCGGCGGTTCGACGATTGTTGTGAAGGGCGATATGCCGGACTATGTCGACTATATCAAACTGTCCAACGATGGCCGGGTCTTCAGCCTGGGTGATGCTCCGCGCTTTACCAAACCGGATAACAATGGCGTGGTGGCCGATATCGAAGTCACACCGCTCTTCTCGGGGATGATTATTGTTCAGACCGACGGCCGCTACCTTGGCAGTGGCAATGTAGGGATCTTCCAGAGCCGCCTGCAACCCAATGATGAACTTTTGTTCGCGGCGGATGAGATTGCCTTCTATGCCAACAGCACAGCGGGTGGTGCCTGGATCGAAAGCCCAACCACGGGCCAGATCACCTTGGAATCGGTACGCGATGTGGAAGTCGATTGGATTAATGGCGCGATTTACATTCTCGATGGCGATGGCGATATGCTCTTGCTCGGGAAAAACGCCAAACGCAATCTCGTCCCCGAAGGCGTGGGAATGGACCTGTACCGTGACATGGAACTTTCTCCGAGCGGGGATGCCATGTACTACCTGACCGGGAACGGGATGTTCTTTACCCGCGGGTCCGCGAGCGTGGGCTCCTGGAGTGATCTGATTGCCGAAGACAAGTACCGCGATATAGAATTGGTCATCAACAATAACGCGGTTGCGGCTGTTCTGATCATCAACGATGATGGCAGAGTCACCATGGTTGGCTCTGATTCCGAGATCAATTCGCTTCTCTCCCAAGTGGTTCTTCCTTCCGATGTGGAACCAGGGACGGTGCGGCAGATTAAAGTGTTCCCAGGAACGCCCAAATCACTTGCCATCATGACCGGTAGTGGTCAGGTGTATGTCTTTGGGAACAAAACGAGAACCTTGCCGACCGATTCGTACCTCTTTGCTGACGAACCGGGCTTGGATGACGACAAAATCGTGGATTTGGAAACGACTTCGGTCAATCTCCAATCCGTGATTGAATCGGTCCGCTCGATCATGGCGGGGATTTCGTCCGAAGATACCAGCAAGATCATGCCGTATGTGGCTTCCAACTATAAAGACCGCACCGGCGCGGATGCCAGCGGATTGCAGAAGTCCCTGAACGCCATGTTCAACTTCTATGAAATCAAGAGTTTCTCGGAATCGTTGATGGTCAACAACGCCTTCACGATCATGAACAACGGCGATGAAGTAACAGCCAATGTCGTGGTGGACTTCGTCGGATGGTATCCACGCATTCAATCCTTGGATGTGGAAGTGGAGGACCCCGGTTCATTGATTCGTTCGTCGGGCGGCGAAACCATTTATTTCATCAACAGCCAGCAGCTGTATGTCCGCGAATTGGGCGATGGCCGTGGCTGGGAGTTTGAATTCTGGAAAATCACCCGTTTTGGCGGCGACATCGAGAATCTTATCGAAGGCACATTGGAAGATGAAGATTACAACCTGTTAAGCAAGACCCTGGGGAATAAACTTCTGACCCGCTATGTGCCCACCAGCCGTGGGCCAGAAAACCCCATCCGGATCAACTTCACGGTGAATCAAACCTCCCTGGTGAATCCGACCTCGTTGATGGTATGGTATCGTCAATATGCATTGAACACGGATGCTCAACCACCGATCTTGATTTATGGCGATTATCCAGGCTATCTCGCCAGTGTGAACGCCCCGCAATTCGATACAATCCGGATGAAGTTCAAACGCCAGAGCGATGGCAACTTCAAACTGATTGATATGAATATGCGTCAGGTTCTGAATATCAACGAGTCCGCAGGGCTGGAATTGACGGAAAACGATGCCGAGCCACCCTATACCCAATTGGATGGGATCGAGATCGAAGCGCCCTTCGGCTTTAACTTCATGCAGCGTGGCGTGGTTCCAACTATCATTTCCGGGGATGCGGATGTCAACTTGCAGGATGCGGAAACCTTCCGGGCTGGGTCGCGCTTGGGTGCGATCATGATGCTGCCGGATGGCACCGATATCTACAGTTTGGATCCGCAAGCGTTCCTGAAGACGATCAATATGCAGCTGGTCCGAAACAATCCATACGATCCCAACCGGGATACCCAGGGTGGGGAACCCACTGGTGGGTATACCGCCTCGGTGGTACCTGGCCGGGCCTACTTCGTCATTGCGGCGGATGGGAAGCGCTTTGGTTTCATCCAAGTACCTCCCGCCCAGACCGGAACCGGTCAGCCTGGCACTGGCGGTGTGATTATTACCCCTGAAGGCCAGACGTATATTGATTACCGCTTCGAGGAAAGCTGGGTTCTTCCGGCTGGGTTCTAACCCATCTGGGATGAATGGAAAAGCAGATTACGGCACCCCAGGTGGGGTGCCGTTACTGTTTTTATAGAGATCCGTTGGCCTTGTGATGCCCTCGGGGCTTTTCGTGGCCTGCCAACCTGGACTACGCTGGGAGTCTGCTCTCCGGAAACCGGCAGTTCACCTATTCCTGGTTTGGATCCCGTGATAAAATGAAAATCAGTTTTTGAAACCTGGGTGAATTCATGCGTGCGATACTGATTGCTTTCACATGCTTCCTCGTCATCGGGATCATTCTCGTTGTGGTTACCAATGATCCTGTCTCGACCAAGGTTGAGGTCGTGGCCCCGAAGGTGGTTCTCAGCCATATGTCTGTCCCTATCATGAAATATGATGGGGATCCGGAACGGGTTTTAGAATTTTTTCCGGCCTTGCAGGTTCCCGATGCGCCAGCCGAGGCTGCTACTCAAGAGATCGAACCGGGGACAAGCATGGTAGCACAGCCCGCGCAAAGCGAATCAGGATTTTCCTCCCAGGGCGAGGACCGGGCCCGGCTGCTGGCGCTGATTGATGATTGGGTGTATGTCAATTTCTCCCAAGTCGGCCAGACGAAGCAAGGGCGTATCAACCAAACAAAAAAGAACCAGGTGCTGACGGTCTATGAAGGCGACCAACTGGAAAGCGGCATTCAGGTCACCCTGCTAACGAACGCTGCAGCGACCCTGCGGCTGGGAGAGGCCGTGTACAATCTTCCCCTCGCAGTGGAGCCGGAATTTTTCAAAGAACTCCGCAGCACCAACAATCCCCGTCCTTTGACGCCCGATGAACAAAAACAGGCGTTGGAATTCTATATGAACCGCTGGGGGCATAAGTTCAAAGCCATGTCCGAAGGCTACCAGCCGCCTCCGGGCATGATGATGCCCCAGCAAATGACACCGGAACAGAACCAAAAAGGCTTGGAAGAATACCGCAAACGCTATGGGCAGTTAAACCCTCATTCCCCGAATGATGTAAAAGTGCCCTATCCCTACCCGGCGCAGCAACGGGAGAATTTTGAAAATTACTGGAAGCGCTTTCATCCTGGAGAACCCATGCCGGATTTTGAGCAGTTGGAATCCTACCGGAATCAATTTGGACCGGGAAACCGGATCCAATCCGCGGATGAGCTGAACGCGATCCAATCGAGCCAAACCAACCAATAAGGATTTTGG
>JAVFAP010000359.1:0-4938 GCA_034002445.1 bacterium
AACTCAGCCTGGTGATGCAAGGCAAACTGCTGCGGGTGCTGCAAGACCGCTCCTTCCAGCGCATTGGTGGGAAAGAAATCCTGGAATCCGATACCCGCATCATTACCGCAACCAACCAGGATCTAGCCAAAATGGTGCGGGAAGGCAAATTCCGCGAAGACTTGTACTACCGCCTCCAGGTCATGCGCATCCACCTGCCCTCACTGCGGGAGCGAAAAAGCGATATCCCGCTCCTGGCCCGCTACTTTGCCCGCCGGGCAGGCTATAATTCGCTGCCCCTGTCGCGCGAGACAGAATCATTTTTGCTGAACTACGATTGGCCAGGCAACGTGCGGGAACTGGAAAACGCGATTCAACGCGCCCTGGTGCTTTCCCGCGGCAAGGTGATCACCATCGATCAACTGCGGCCGGTGGAAGGCCTCTGGTCCGCCGAGGCAGAGACCAAAAAAGAGCCCGCTCTGGATGGGATCGCCGTGCATAGCCTGGAACAGGCGTTGCAAGAGTTGTGGACGCAGATCTTAGACCAGCAAGAGAAGAATCCGCTTAAAGTCTTCTATTGGCTCGAAACCGAACTCGCCAAATTGGCGATGCAAGAAACCGGAGACAACCAAGTACAAGCAGCCAAACTGCTGGGAATCTCCCGAAACACCTTGCGGCAACGGTTAGGACTATAAAATGCCAAATCCCTTTCGCTTTAGCCGGTTTTTAGACTATGCCGGCCAATTTTCGCTGACAACCGTCGTGAACTTCATCGTTCACCTGCCCAATTTCATTCGGCTGTTCTCCCGGCTCCTGAATGACAAAAGGGTACCCATCCACCTCAAATTGATTTGCTGGGCCTCGATCGTCTATTTCTTCTTCCCCTTCGATTTCATCATCCCCGACCTCGCCCGCTTGGGCCTGGGTTATATCGATGACATGGTTTTTCTGTTTTATGCGTTCAATAAACTGGTGAAAGAATCCCCGCCCGACGTCGTCCGCGAACATGTGGAGCAGATCAGCCGGGGCGAACGGCCGGTGGAATGAGGGAATCATGGCGGGACTGTTTATCACCATCGAGGGGATCGAAGGGGCTGGCAAAACAACCATCGCGGCCAAGTTGGAAGAATGGCTGACCGCGCTCGGGCACAGGGTCTACCGCACCCGGGAACCGGGAGGCACCCCGCTAGGAGAATCCCTGCGTCAAATTTTACTGGATGCCAATACTCCTTTAGGGTTGGAAGCGGAACTGTTGCTCATCGAAGCGGCGCGCGCCCAATTGATGCGAGAAGTGATATTGCCCAGGCTAGCCGCTGGAGAGACCATCGTCCTGGATCGGCACACCGATTCCACCATGGCATACCAGGGATATGGACGCGGATTGGAGAAGGATGTAATTCAAACCCTCAGTACCTTCGCCACCCAAGGTCGCAACCCGGACCTGACCGTGCTGCTGGACTTGGACGCGGAAACCGGCCTGCACCGCGCCCAACGGGTAACCCAGCAAACCGGCCTCAAAGACAGGTTTGAGAATGAACATATCGACTTCATGAAAAGAATCCGTCAGGGATTTTTAGCAATCGCTCATAAAAATCCCCAACGGATTCTTCTCATTCCGGCCGGTGTGGATGTCGATTCAGTCTGGCAAATGATCGTGACCCACCTCTCGGCGAACGCGCGCGTTTGCTTCAATCAACCTTGATCAATCAGACGGAAAACTCTATGGCAGCATTCCACTCACGCCACGATATCAATATTCTCTCCCAACCCTTCGATGAGAGCCGCCGTGCTCTGCATGGCTTGATCCTGGAGGGTTTGCTCTAACGCGGCGAGAGCCTGTTGTTGCGCCATCTGAGTGGTTTGCCCCAATACCTTGACCACCAGTTCCCCCATCAGGGATTGGGTGGCCAACGCCTGGGATAATGCGCCTATTTCCATGATCCAACGTTCCTTTCCAAGAATCCCCGGTGCAGGGTTATCTTGAAGAATGAAAAGACTCCCCCGTATCCAAGTATCGGCACCTGGTCCCAAATTCTTTAATTTTAAGTTTGCCAGATCACAGAAAGATTCTTCTGGGATTGCGTCGCTTCCCGGGTTTGGATTACACTTTGGTCTTTACAAGAGGGGACTCATGAAAAATCCAGAATGGAAAATTATCACCATCGGCGGCCTCCGCCAAAATGACTATTGGGACGAGCACTCGCCCATGCGGGAACAGACATGTACCACCAGTCTGATCACCACCGAAGCCCATCGCATCCTGGTGGATCCGGGCTCACCCGATGATTTTCTGCGCCACGCCTTGGATCAACGCACCGGGCTGCGGCCCGAAGCGGTTGACGTAGTCTTCCTCACCCATTTCCACCCCAACCACCGTGGGGGGATCTCGCTCTTTCCCCAAGCCCATTGGCTGATGGCGCGGGAAGAAATCCGTTGGTGGAAAGCGCACCCGAATTTGCCTCCCCAAGCCAGGGACATTCTGGACCACATGGTCCCCATCGAAGACTACCCCCTGCCCCATGTAGAAACCATCGCCACGCCCGGCCATACCCACGGTTTGACCTCCCTGACCTTCGAAACCCGAGAGGGCATCGTGGCCGTGGTGGGAGACACCATCCTCACCTTCGACCACTACGACACCTGTGACCCGTCCGCCCACCCCGAAAATGAATGGGAAGCCCGCCGCTCCATCGAGCGCATCGCCCAAATCGCCGACATCATCGTCCCCGGCCACGATAACTTTTTTGTGGTTTGAGACCAATATCTTCCATGCTCTTCATCCCCTCCATCCCGGGATTTCCACGATAGACTCTACATGGATGAGATACAAATTCTTCGCGGTGTCTCCATCCCATCTTCCCAGTTCCCGTTCGCTATCCCCTGGTCATCAATCCAAAACAGATTATAATCTCAGCCTACTTGATAGAGTCATATTGGAGAAATTCGATGAACCCCGCAAGCCGGTTGTTACATAGGCAAATCGCCTGGTTTCTGCTAGGCCAATACGGCTTGTTCCTAATTCTGTCGGCGGGGCATCTCCATCTGCCTAGTTCGCATTCGGATTCCCCCTCGGAGATTACCGACCGTTGTTGTGATCATCCCCATTACACTCAAGATAACCATTGCTTGATCTGCCATGTCGTCCAGATTATCAATGCTTCCTGGTTTCAATCCCTTCCTCATTCCCAGGGAATTCTCCAATCAAGCTGGATTGTAACCAACGATCCATTTGACGATCAAATTCCATACTCGTCCCACGATTCCCGCGCTCCCCCCATGGTTTAACCTCCTCTCATCCTTACTCTTCAGTCCCGTTTTTCTTGGAAAAACCGAATCGCGCTTTCCTTATACAAGGAGTATATCCATGAATCAATTTCGATGTAAATTTTTAATACTACATTTGCCAATAATGAAAATTCTAACGATTCTTTTTCTTTTTGGTGTTCCCCTCAACTTGCTCGCGGCAGATCATCTGCTCGCAATCAGTCATGAATTTGTGGTCAGTAAAAAAATGACTGTCGTACAACCGGATGGCACACCTGTGTATGCCTATACCCCACCCGGATCTTTTTATGAAAACACCCCCAATTTCGTCCAAGCCCTCCCCACTCATCAAACCTTCTTCGTCACCTGCCCAAATGGCGATGAAGAATGGGGTGGGCACACAGGCGGGACAGTGGAAACCTTCCACTACAGCCTCAATCCCCTCACGGTCAGCCATCGTACAACCCTCACCACCGGCAACCGCCCGTTTCATATTTACCCCACCCCCGATGAACAAATTTGCGTGACCAACGACGGAGATGGGACAATCAGCCTGATCGATCCAACCACCCTCGAAGTCACGACCTTCCCCGGCGGGCACGATCATGGCACCGTTGGCTTTGTCTCAACCGAAGAGGGCTACGATCTGTTTGTCACCCGCTTTCATGGGGCAGAATCTGGAGGCGTGGATATCATCGATGGCAGGACCCGACTGATTCGGACCACGCTATCAAATCTATTGCCTCAACCTCACTCCATGGTGTATTCCTCCGTCACCCAACGGATGTACATCGCGTGCGCGGGCGGGATCGAGGTCATTGGCACTGCAGGGGCCGAAAAAGATCTGCATCTCGATACGCTTCCGACTACGGAAGGCCGTATGACTCCGCTTCTTCGCGTGTCTCCGGATGGCCGCTATCTGATCGGCAACTGCCATTGGGATGGGGAACCGGGGAGTTACTTTTATGCGATCGATTTGCTTACGGAGGAAAGAAAAACCATGGCGAGCGTGAGTTGTAAGAGTTTCGCTTACAGCCCCGATGGGAACTGGATTGTGGCTGGAGATTACAACAAACCGGGCGACCAGGAAATCCAGCGGGTGCATATCATCAATAGCAATCCAACTTCAGAACATTATATGACCGTTGTCAAAGAGATCTCCCTTTCCATCCCCAGCCAAGTTGGCGCATTTGCCCAGGCTTTCTCCCCGGACAGCCGCACCGCCTACTTGGGGTTGACGCAAACCGACCAAATCATGGTGATCGATGTTTCCACCCTAACGGCTACCACATTTGGTTGTGAACCGGCACCCGTCTTTTTGAATGTCCTGCCCCTTTCAGAAACAACACCAGTCCACCATTGGATTCAGTATTAACCCTCAACTAGCCGCCGCTCCATCCTTTTGGGGGCGGCGGCCCTCCCCAAGGAGAAGCATTTCATCATGCGTACCCAAATCGCATTTACATTAATCGAATTACTCGTCGTCGTTGCCATTATCGGCATTTTGGCCGCGCTGGCGGTTCCCAACTTTGCCGCCGCGCTGACTCGCAGCAAGATTGCCAAAGTCGAGCAAGAAACCCGAAGCCTTTTCATCGCGCTGGAGACCTATCGCTCCGACCACAACGTCTTCCCGCCCTCCTATCATCCCTTTTTGGATCCCTTCGATTTTCAATCCAGGCTCCAAAGCCTCACCTC
>JAVFAP010000360.1:0-4938 GCA_034002445.1 bacterium
ATCGGCCCCGCTTGCCAGTATGAAGTCTTTGATGTAACCAAGACCGAAAGCGTGTCCCACTTGGTCCAATCGGTGCGCTCGCGGCTGGGGGATCCGACGATCCTGATAAACAACGCGGGGATCAACATGAAAAAGCCCGCGCTGGAATTCAGCGATGAGGAGATGGATCTGATCCTCCGCACCCATGTGCATGGGGCCTTCGCACTGACACGGGAAGTGGCTGCCAGCATGCTGGAACGGAGGAAGGGTTCCATTCTGTTCATCGCTTCCATGGCATCGTATATCGGCCTTTCGCAGGTGGTGCCGTATGCGGCAGGGAAATCCGCCGTGCTGGGCATGGTGCGGACCTTAGCCAACGAGTGGTCCGCCCAAGGAGTGCGCGTCAATGCCATTGCGCCGGGATTTATCGAAACGCCCATGGTGCAGAAAGCGCTGCAAGGCGACGCAGACCGGCGCAACCGGGTGCTGCTGCGTACCCCGATGGGCAAATTGGGCGAGCCGGATGATATCGCTTACGCCGCAGTGTATCTTTGCTCCCCCGCGGCCAAGTACGTGACAGGCACGACCCTGGTGGTCGATGGCGGGACCAGTATCGGATTTTAGATGGAACGCAGGGGACGCGGGTGGGAGTGGAGTATCAAAGCAAGCGGAAGCCAGAGAGAAATCTCTGGCTTATTGTTTTTCGATAACAGGTGCCGTTTCCTTGGTCAGGATTTCTTCTTCGGTAGGGACCGCCACCTTGAGGTTGTACATCTCGGTATAGCCGCAAAGCCCGCAGGATACCAAGGCGTATTTATTTTCATTGCCTTTCAGCAGCAATCGCTTAGATAACGGACACAGAGACACTTCTTCCACAAAGAAGGATCGCCCCCGGCACTTGGGGCAGATAAAATTCTTGAATCGGTTTTCGTAATCTGTCATTTGTTTCTTTCCCACGTTTCTTTCGTACAACCATACATGGTTTTGGTATTGAAAGCAATCGACGCCGCGATCCAGCCGACTGCAACACCCTCATTCCTGAAGAGCCGCGATCATATCCTGAAACAAGCGGCTGGGCCTTCCCTGCTCCACCGGTACCAAGCGGAACAGGGTTTGCCACAGCCGGTTTCGTGGTTCCAAGGTGATGAGCAGCAAGGTGCCGCCGGGAACAGGACGCAAAACGACATCCGCGTCATGAAACAGCACCCCCAAGCCATCGGCTTCGGGATTCATGAACAGAGCCATCTCGGCGCAATGAAACTGCTGTTTCTGGGCCAAGCCCTCTTTCCACAGCGAAAACACATCCCCCAACGCCGAGTCTCCCGGAGTGGTATTTTCGCCAAGGACCGCGATACGGTTCAGTGTCGCGGGAATGACAAAGCCGAGGCGGCCCCCCGCCAGCGCTTCGGCCGTTCCCCCGGCCCGGATATCGATAAAGCCATAGGGAGATAAGAAAGTATCCAGTTGCAAGGGGATCGCGCCGGAAGCGTGCGCGATGGTATGTTCGGCCAACAGTTCCTTGTTGACTTCTTGGGCCTGGATCTGTCTCTTGCCCACGTAGAGTGGATAGAGATTCGGTTCGGAGGGAATCTCAAAACAGGGCCCCTCGGTCAGAAGCCGGATGGTTCGGTTTTTTGTATGAAGGAACCACGAAGCCGTGGCCGAAGCGATCCGGAAGGTGAAGGCTTCATGAACAACCTTGATTTCTTCCGTATCCGCCGCGATCAGCCAATGAGGATCCCCGCGCAGATCCTGCAACCGCTGGAGAATAAGAGTTTGGCTGTTTTCGGGGCGCAAGCGGATGGTATGGGGCAGCCCTAGAGGCATGCCATCCCGCTGAAACCTCAGGGTCAGGGCGTACTCGCTTTCAAAAATCGCGGAGGGAAAACCCAGGCGGATGGCCATCGTCATCGTTTTTTGATGGGCAAGATGCAACTGAAGGGAGCCATGCTCGGTTATGCCGCGGATGGTGCCGAGGGTCCATTGGCAATCGATGGGGATAGGATTCTCGTCCGGGGTGGACACATGCACCTGAAACTCGATGGTTTTCGTATTTGGCTTCACCACAATCTCTTTGAAAGGGACCGTGATTTCACACGGGGGGACCGCACAGGCCGCGCCCAGAGTGAAGCCCTTCCCCAGAAGGGTCAGCAAACCAATGCATAGGAAGAAAAGCCACGTCTTCATTTTTATCCTTAACGATTCCATCCACAAAGAATAACGTTTCCTGCCCATTATAACCGGATTTCTGTGGAAATCCCACCGATTTGCGGAAGCCCCTGGGTTTCTCTCCTGCCGCCATTCCCTACAATCAAAGCAGCCCAAACTACAATAAATGATCGTTTTTTTTCCAGGGGTGCGGTATAATCCTGGGGAAAAGAAAGGAGTGTGGCATGGCGGGGAAGTATCAACTCGGTTCGACCAAGGATATTCCGGAAGGGTATTCCAAGGTGTATTCCGTCGAGGATCGCCGCATTGCGGTGTTTCATATCGACGGTTCTTTTTATGCCATCGATGACGCATGTCCCCATGCGGGCGCCTCGTTGTCGGAAGGGATCCGGGAGAGGTGTACCGTGGTCTGTACCTGGCATTACGCGACCTTCGATCTGCGAACGGGCCGGTGTACAGTACCCGGCGCGTTTGACGATGTGCAATCCTACCCGGTCATCGTGGAGGGAGACCGGGTCATCCTTGAAATCCCTCCCAGCCCAACAGGAGAATAAGCATGCGAATCAGTGCCTCGGCAGCATACGGAACAAAAGCGGATGAAATTATCCATCAGATTGTCGCTACAGTAAAAACCGCCTTGGAGGGAGAGCAGCCCCATTTGGCTTTGCTCTATCTGACCCCATCGATCGCGCATTGGGCTGAGTTTGCCTTGGAGCATGTCTACAGGGAATTGAATCCCCGCTCGGTGGCGGGCTGTACGGCGGAAGGGGTGATTGGGCCAGAGGGAGAATTTGAGCGCGAGCCGGCCGCATGCCTTTGGGTGGCCCATTGGCCGGAAGCCAGCCTGCGGACGTTTTACATCAATCAGCAGGCGATTGAATCCTGCTCACATCCAGAAGACTGGAAAGCGTTGTTCCAATGCCCCAACCCCAGTGCCGCTTCCATGCTGGTCCTGGGAGACCCCTACTCGCTGCATGTGCATAATTTTTTGCAGGGGATCAACCAGCATCTACCCGGCTTGCTTGTGACGGGGGGGATGGCCAGCGGGATCGATGAATCCGGAGTCAACACCATGATTCTGGACCGGGATATTTACCAGGATGGCGCAATCTGCGTGCTGATGGAGAACACTCGCCCCCTGGATTTTGTTGTATCTCAAGGCTGCCGCCCGATCGGGACGCCCTGGCTGGTTACAGACGGCGAACACAATATCATTTCCCGGCTAGGTGGGAAAAAACCGCTGGACCTGATCCGGGATCTGTACCAGACCCTGACGGGGAACGAACGCCAACTCGTGCAAAATGGTTTATTCTTGGGACGGGTGATCGATGAATACAAGAAAGATTTTACCCGGGGGGATTTTTTGATCCGCAACCTGATCGGCGCGGACAAGGAGAAAGGCTCGATCGCGGTCGCGGATATTCTGCCCCTCGGCACCACGGTGCAATTTCATATCCGGGACGCGCAAACCGCCGAGGAAGATTTACAGAGCCTGCTGGCTCCACACAGCACCCACCCCCCTCAGGGCGCGTGGGTATTTAATTGCAATGGCAGGGGGACGCGGCTCTTCAAGAAGGAGAACCATGACCTGCAGTTGATTCAGGACGCGCTGCAGAAACCACCCATCGGTGGCTTCTTCTGCGCAGGGGAATTTGGGCCGATCGGCGGGAAAAATTTTATCCATGGCCATACTGTCAGCCTGGCTCTGTTCCGCTAGCCTAGCAACGCGCGAGATTCCCGTCCCTGGCGAGTTTATTCCCAGCGGTTGCCCAGGGAGAGACGTTCGGCCTTCTGGGTTCGGTGCCAGGCGAGGATTTCGTTCACCGTGTTGGGATAGACAACCAAGTGGGGCAGATCCTCGATCCAATGCCATTGGACATCGCGCAGGACATCATCGGCCCCCACTTGGAGATGGCCGCCGGTGATGGTGGCGGGAAAGTAGTAGTTGATGACATGGCGATGCTGATCGGGCGGGATCGATTCGGAAAGGAAAAGCAAATCGCCCATTTCAACCGTCAGGTTGGCCTCTTCCATCATCTCGCGCTTGGCGGCTTCCTCCAGGGTTTCGCCAAATTCCACTCCCCCGCCGGGCAGCAGCCAGTAAGTCTGGCCATGCTTTTCATGCTGGACGAGGAGAATTTTATCCTCTTCCACGATGATGACAGCAACGCGGTTCCTGATCTGATGGTTTTTCATCTCAATCCTCCCTGGGGATTCAATCCAGCATGGTGACGGTTTCCCTCTCATTGTGAGTCGGTTTGATCCGATGTCAAGAGTCTGTCCGCTTCCATCCCCATAACCTTTTCACCCCCGTTTTCGTTGATTAGAATGAACAGGACATTTCCGTGGGATGGCCCAATGATGGTGAATCGCGCATACAACAATCAGAGAAATAGAAGAAATCGCCGGGGGCACGGTCGTTGGGGGCTGTGGTTCTGGCTTACATTCTCCTGGCTCCTCGCCCCGGTCCTGGCGCAAAGCGAGGCATGGCAGCCCTTCGCCATGCCGTGGGATGCTGCTCCGGTCAACCTTTCCTTTCTCTTGGATCCCCCCGCCGGGAAGCATGGATTTCTGGATATCCAGGACGGGAAATTTGAGTTTGAGGATGGGACGCCCGCACGTTTTTGGGGCACCACCATCTCTGGTGCTGCCTGTTTTCCTTCCCATGATCAGGCTCCGCTGATTGCCGAGCGCTTATCGCAGTTGGGCATCAACCTGGTGCGGCTTCAATCCATGGACGCGCCTTGGGCGGAGATTAGCCTGTTCACCCTGCATGCCAATCAGCAGTTG
>JAVFAP010000361.1:0-4927 GCA_034002445.1 bacterium
AATTTTTTGCCCGACGGCAAACTCCTCTTCGGAAAAAAACGCCAATCCACCCACCAGGACAGGACCGATATCCACCGTCACCGCCTCTTTCCACTCCCCCTGCGCAAAAGAATCCCCTTCGTCCAAACTATAGATAAAAGGAATCTTCACGATTTCTCTCTCAAATACTCGGCGTTCCTTCACCATCGTAATCTCCTGCACCCTCAAGTTCGTTGCAAAGGCCGAAGGCCTACTTTCCTTGACTCAAGTTACTTTTTCAGGAGGGGCAAGACAGACTGGGGATCGATACATTCATCGAGTTCCACAAAGCGGAAATGGAGAACCCCACCTTCTTTGGAATACGGCATTCCCGTATTTCCCACCAGGGCAATCTGCTCTCCCCGTTTCACTTTTTGTCCCACTTCCACCCGGTTTTCACTGTTATGGGCATAGATGGTCCGGACCCCTTTTTGGCTGCGTTGGCCATGATAAATGATAATAAAGTTGCCAAAGCTGTTCCCCAAGTCATCATTGACACTGCCTACAAAGACCACTTCGCCATCCCCGGCGGAACAGACGGGTGTCCCAATGTTCGCTCCCAGATCAATACCCAAATTGGTGGATTTATTGAAAGCGCGCAATATGGCGAAATCGCCCTTCAGAGGCCACTGGAACCGCATGGAGCCAAAGGTGGTAATCTCCCGGGGGAATTCCACCGCTTGCTCTTGCGGTTTGGGTTCTTCTTTCACCTCGGGGGCTTTGGTTTCCGGCTTGGTCTCGGTCTTGACTTCCGGGGTAGGCACCTGCTGGGCTGGAGTCGTGGCCGCCACCGCGACAGGGGTCTTCGGTTTTTCTTGCGCCGTGGCCGCTGGGGTGGCCGCTTCAGTTGGTTCAGTCTGTTCCGCCTTGGTTAATGTCGAGGTTTGGGATGAGGCGACCGGCGAGTCGTGACGGCGCGCATTTCGTGCCTGGGCCCGCGTCGAATCGGCTGGCGCGGACACAATGGTGGGCGTGGGGATGTTCACATCTTTCACCTCGATCGCCCGCGGGACCCAGAGCCGCTGGCCAACGCGGATTCGGGAGGGATCAGAAATCGAGTTGTTCCGTTGGAGTTCCCGTAAAGAAATCCCATAAGCCCGCGATATCGCTGCCAGGGTTTCGCCCGGGGCCACCGTATGGTACAAGCCATCCCGCCGCCATTCTTCCCCACTGCCACGGCCGACCGCGACCGTCTTGATTTCGGCCGCACCGGGGATGAATAAGCGGGTACCGGCTTGCAGCCGGTCTGGATTCTGCACATTGTTAATCCGCTGGAGTGCTTCTGGAGTGACTTTGTATGTATCCGCGATGGCCGCCAGGGTTTCACCTTCGTGAACGGTGTGCATCACACCATCCATGATCGGGACATCCGCTTGTTTGCGTTGATTGGAAAAACAACCAGTGAGCAACAAGACGACGGCAATTAAACTAAAAACCTTCAACCCGTTCATATACATAAACCTCAATTTTTCTCAACTCGTGATCTTCTATAGAATACCAACACGGGGATGCGCGCAACACGGCACCACCAGTCTTGGGGCAAAATAACCCATAATCAATACGCTTAATAACGCAAAAAAGCAACGGCTTTGCCAAAGATTCCCGACCGTTTGCCTTTTTCTTATTGTCGATCCGTTCTTCCGTCGGCTCGTGGGCAAGGCATGGTCCCACGAAAGAAAATCACATCACACGCTTGCGCGCATGCACCACGCGATAAAAATCGAATAATTCTTCAAACACCACCTGTTCAAACCCCGCTTGTTCCAAGTAGTAAGTCCACTCGTTACGAGTCAGCCACTCTGTGGAGAGGGAGTCATGCGCCGTCAGAAACACGATCCGGCCCCCATCCCGAACCAGGGGATACAGGCTGGTAATCACCGCAAAACGTTCCTTGCGGGGCAAAATGACCAGCATGAAGGCGCTGAACACGACATCAAACTGGCCCCTGATCGGCAGGTATCGGCAATCCGCACCCACAAATTCCACATGGGGATGGTGGCGATGTTTCCGCCGGGCTTTCTTGAGCATGCCCCGCGATAAATCCAATCCCAAAATCATCCCGACCTTGGGAGCGATTTGGTCAATAAAAATTCCAGTACCACATCCTACATCAAAAACCCGATCTCCTGAATGGACATAATGATCCGCCACATGGGCCATGGCTTTGCGGTAATTGTAGATTTGGTCACTATAAACCGAGTCGTACAACCAGCCGATCAGGTTATAGAATTTTCGCGAAGTGTGGCTATTGTGAGTCGAAATATTGCGGCCAGCATAACGAAAGACCATCCGGCCCCACAACTGCCTGTATCCATCCCATGAAAGCCAATTCATACTCCGCCAGCGCCTCTTGATTCGTCCCATCGTCACCTTTATGGCTATGTCGAGTATGTTCCGACATGATTCAAGATCCCATCCCAATCCGGGTTGGCATCAGAAGAAGCGTTCTCGTTCAGAAACTGTCATTTCGAAGATATGCTGGAATACAGCGGCTTCGGTTTCGTTGATCTCCAATTGCCGCCGGGCCAGGCAGCGCCGCGCGGAAACCAGTGCTCGCGAGAAGCGGTAATCGACAAACCCTTCCTCGCCCCCCCAGGCAAAACTGGGGATGTACTTGGGAGGGAAATTTGTCCCGAAAATGTTGCATGAAAATCCCATGACGGTACCGGTGTTGAACATGGTGTTGATCCCCGCCTTGGAGTGATCGCCCACGGTCAAGCCCATGAACATGCGGCCAGTCGAAACGGGCTCCCCGTTGACATAACAATCCACCGTGCCGTAGTTGTTCTTTAAATTGCTGTTATTGGTATCGGCACCGAGGTTGACCCATTGGCCTAAATAACTGTGGCCCAGAAAACCATCGTGGCGTTTGTTGCTAAAAGAATGAATAATACTCTCTTCCACTTCCCCGCCGATTTTGCAGCATTCACCAATACTTACCCCCTCATAAATCTTGGCGCTGACCATCACCCAGCTTTGTTTGCCCACATAACACGGCCCTTCGATGACGGCATGAGGATAGATCTGCGCTCCTTCATCGATGAAAACCGGGCCTTTTTCAGCATCGATCACCACACCGGGTTTCAAGCGTGCACCCGGAGCAAGAGTAATGTTTTCGGGAGAAAGGAAGTACACACCTGGATCCACTAGTCCTTCTTTGGCGCCGTGACAACCGAGAAACGCGCAATCCGCCCCAATCTGGGCAGGATTGGCATAAACCAGATCCCAAACATAGGTTATCACCTCGGCCTGGACCGTTGTCGTTTTGACCGATCCGAAAACCGACCGAGAAATAAAGGTGGACCAATCCACCTTGGCCAAGGCCTCGCCGGACAACCGCGCCGCCACCAGGGTTTCGCCACAAACAAAGAGTTCATCCTCCCCCTCGATGGGGATCGATTGGGCCAGCGCGGCATTCCAAAGCACCCGTCCATTGACCAGCAGGGCACGGTCCGCAAAGCCGCCATTGACCGGCACTTCAGGCCGCTGTTCCCGCAGAAGGGCGGCCAGGTAGGGGCGCACATGAAACGCCGCCTCGGCCGAGGGGTAGCATCCCATCCCTTTTTCCCAAAGCGGTCTGATCCCGCAACGGAGATCATAGACAGGCCGGTTCAATGTGAGTGGATAGAAATTCGTTACCCCCTCATCTTCAAAAAACAGGATTTGCCTTTTCATGGTTTCCTCTGTCCTCTGCGGTTATGGAACGCAATCGTTCGTGGTTCTATCCACTGCATGCAATATAAAATTCAAATGCCTTTCTGTAAACATAACGCCTTCGAGTTTGTGGATTTTTCAACGATAATCCAGGAGAAAGAGAGGGCCTCATCCCAGAGGAGGGCTCGCAAAACCGGGGAATGGCGTTGTTATCCCATCCCTTTTCCCCTGACCCGGTACCCAATATCCCGGCGGTAATAGACCCCTTCGAAGTGAATTTTCTCGACCGCCGCATAGGCCTTTTTGCAGGCGTTATCAAAATTGTAGCCAATTCCAGTGACTCCCAACACACGACCACCGGAGGTAACCAGCCGGTCTTGTGCCCACGCTGTCCCCGCATGGAAGACCATCACGTCTGATCCCACAGCCGCCTCGGCCTCGGCGATCCCAGTGATTTCCTTACCCTTTTCATAGATTTCGGGATAGCCACCCGACGCCAGGATCACACACAAGGCGCTATGATCGGGCTCAATGATCCGGTCCGCCTGCAAACTGCCCTGGGCGGCGGCCCACAACAGTGGCAGTAGATCTTCCTTAATCGTGGGTAAAACCGCTTGGGTTTCGGGATCACCAAAACGGCAATTGTATTCGATTACATAGGGGCCCTGATCAGTCATCATCAAGCCGGCGTACAGCACGCCACTGTAGGGGTGGCCTTCGGCTTCCATGCCCTTGATGGTCGGTTCGAGAATGGTGCGGCGAATCCGTCCCATTAGGTCTTCGTTGACAATGGGCACGGGTGAATAGGCCCCCATCCCTCCGGTGTTGAGGCCGGTATCCCCCTCCCCGACCGGTTTATGGTCCTGGGCTGGGGGCAGAATGACCATCCGCTGGCCATCCGTGATGGCCAGGATGCTGAGTTCAGGCCCGCAAAGCCGCTCCTCGACCACAACTAAATCTCCGGCATCGCCGAATTTGCGCTCAACCATGCACTGATCGATGGCGGCATCCGCCTCATCGATCGTGGCGGTGACAATCGCGCCCTTGCCTGCTGCCAAGCCATCAGCCTTGACAACCGACTGTTTTCCCTTGGAGGCCAGTTTCCTAACAAATTTCTTGGCGTGGGCGGGATCGTCAAAGGAATGGAATTCCGGCGTGGGGATCCCGTATTTCTTCATCAAAACCCGGGAAAAATTTTTGGACCCTTCTAGTTGGGCGGCTGTTTTCGAAGGACCAAACACAGCAACGCCCTGTC
>JAVFAP010000362.1:0-4922 GCA_034002445.1 bacterium
GGACGCCTCGACGAATGTCAACACCTTCAGCAGTAATTATGTACAGAATCAGGATAATATCGCATCCCTGGAATATTCAGTCGATGGTGGGGATTACACCGATTCGGGGGCGACAGGGACCTGGCATCCGGTATTGTATTATTTGGAACCGACGGATTTGCTGACCGATGAAGAGGGGAATTTCAGCGCCGAGTTGACCTTATTGGGCGAAGCGGAGGGGAGTGGGATCGAGTATGGTTTCTACACTCTGGCGCCGGAGTATGTGGCGGATCTGCAGGAACTCGCCCCTTACTTTGCCGCCCGGCAGGATGATGGCTACAAGGATGGCAAGCGTTTTGAGAAGCATCGTTTGCCCTTGGCGGATCACAAAACCCAGGTGCGGTTCCGTTGGGGTTTCATGGGGACATGGAGTTGGTATTGGGGAGTCGACCATGTGCAGATTTGGGGTGATAACGGAACCGGGATTGGGGACTGGAGTTTGTTTTGATCCAGGTGACTGGGCGGGATGGCTAGCGCCAAGGGCAGATGTGTTGGACATGGAGACGGATAGCATAGGACAATCGCCATGAAGACGACGCGGGGATTTACCTTGATTGAATTGCTGATCGTGGTTGCCATTATCGGGATTTTGGCGGCTATCGCGGTGCCGAACTTTATGAATGCGCAGATCCGGGCCAAGTTCGCGCGGGTGCAATCGGATATTCGGAGTTTGGGGACGGCGGTGGAGATGTATCGGGTGGATAACCAGGTGTATCCATGCGATGGGCAGGAGCCGACGTGCCTGACGCCCTGGGCGACGCAGGGCTGGCGGCTGACGACCCCGATTTCGTATATTGCCTCGCTGCCGCTGGATCCCTGGGCGGATGATACGCCCTGGGAAGACAAGGCGGTGAAGCATTATTGGTATGTCACCCGTGAGGGGTATGGGGGAACCCGGTCCGCAGGCCGGGCGTCCTCGGTGAAGGGGCGGAACCGGGTGTTGCTCTTCGATCCTCCCCGCCATACCTACAAATTTGGATTTATTTCCCCGGGTCCGGACAAGTGTTGGGAGTGGGACCGGCCCTATTTTGCCGATTTCGCCGCGGCGTATGCCGGCGATGTGTTGTATTATGACGCCTCCAACGGGGTGATTTCCAACGGCGATCTGTATATGTATGGGCCGGGGAATGCCTTCAATCCTTCCAGCGATTTCAAGTAAAAACAAGATTTTTTAGTCTGTGGTTGAATCCCCCGCAAGGGGGATTTTTATTTTTCTTGGATGGCGTATTCCTGTTCGATACGGTTGAGTTCGAGCGCGATATCGTGGGGCAGGGCGCTCATGGTGGTTGGGGTGAGGCGTTTATGGGCCTGGTTCCAGTCCCAGGCTTCCAGGCGGTGTTTCTTGCTGACCTGGATATGCTGGGCCATGATGCGCTGGGCAGTTTCGGGATTGGAGCGTTTGACGGCACGGAGGATGCGCTTGTGGTACTGGTAGGCCTGGAGGAGGATTCTGAAACTATGTTTGTGATGGAGTTTGCTGAGCAGGCGGCTCATGATGTGGGTGTTGGCGACCAGTTTGACAATTTGGGTATTGGCGGCGGCGTGGATGACCTGCATGTGGAAAGCCATTTCCACGGCCAGGTAGCGGCGCAGAATTTCGCCTTCCAGTTCATCATGGCCGGAGTGGTAGAGTTCCTTGGTGATCAGGCGGAACTCATCGCAGTATTTTTCTAATTTTCGGATTTGTGCCGTGGTGGCGCGTTGGGCGGCGAGGGCGGCGGCGTAGCTTTCCAAGGCTTCGCGCAGTTCGTAGAGTTCGACGATTTCGTGGCGTTCCAAGGAGCGCACGATGGTGCCGGAGCGAGGGACCCGGCTGACGTAGCCTTCGGTTTGAAGTTGGGTGATGGCGTCGCGGACGGGGGCCCGGCTGATGCCAATTTCGTGGGCGAGGGAGAGTTCGGAGACATGGCTGCCAGGGGCCAGTTCTCCGGAGAGAATTTTGCTTTGGATGTACTGGTAAGCTTTGGCTTGTAAGGTGGTATGGTTCATGAGCGTCTCGTAATGGCTGCAATTCTTGTTTTCTAGTATACCAGATTTTAGTCCTGATTCAAGTTGATGGGTCAAAAGAAGGGATGAGTCTAGAAAATATATAAAACAGGGAATAAAATAACGATAGACAAAGAGGGAAAGATCCGTTATAGTATACCAGATCAATAAATCTTGGCGGCGGCGAAGAGGTCTCTTGGGGGGAAAGGCTCCGGGGATGGGGCCTGGCGGCCGGTTGATGGAGGCAGGAGAAGAAGCGTGCACATAACATTAGGGTGGCTGGATAGCAGTATCTTATTCCTGTATGGAATCGTGTTAGTTGGAATGGGATTCTATTTTGTGAAAAAATCCCGGACCTCCGAGGAATTCATGGTGGCAGGGCGTTCGATTCCTGCCTGGGCGGCTGGGTTGGCGGTCATGAGTACCTATACCAGCAGTATTTCGTACATCGCGACACCGGGAAAGGCGTTTGAGACGAATTGGAACCCGATCATTTTTTCGGTGTGTATTTTTCCGGTTGCCTGGGTGGTGTGCCGTTACATCGTGGCGTATTACCGTCAGATGCACATTATTTCGGTGTATCAGTATTTGGAGAATGCCCTGGGGCCGTGGGCGCGGGTTTATGGCGCGTTTTGTTTTTTGTTTTTGATGGTAGGCCGGGTGGCAGTGATTTTGTACCTGGTCAGTTTAGTGATCGCGAATTTTCTGCCCTGGGATTTGTGGGTGGTCATCACGGTGATTGGTGCGGTGACGATTCTTTATACCCTGTTAGGGGGGATGGAGGCGGTGATTTGGACCGATGTCATGCAATCGATTGTGATGATCGCGGGGATTCTATTCTGTGTGGTTAGTCTGAGCATGACGATATTCGCGGGGGAGACCCCGTTGATCCAGGCGGCGATCCGGGAAAACAAGTTCAGCTGGGGGAGTTGGGATTTAAGCCTCAGTTCGCGGACGGTCTGGGTGGTGATCATTTATGGCTTGGTAGAAAATATGCGGAATCTGGTCTCGGATCAGAATTTTGTCCAAAAATATTCATCGGTCGCGAGCGAGCGGGAAGCGAAGCAATCGATCTGGATCGCGATGTTGATTTATATCCCCATGACAGCGGTGTTTTTGTATATCGGGACGGCGCTGTTCGCGTTTTATTCGCCGGGTGGCGCGTTGTTGCCGGAAATAATTGATAAGGGGGACAAGGTTTTTCCGTACTATATCGCGACCGAGGTCCCGGTGGGGCTGAAGGGGTTGATTTTGGCGGCGATTATCGCGGCCGCGATGAGCACGATCGATTCCGCCCTGAATTGTTCGGCGACGGTGTATCTGCTGGATTTTCACAAACGCTATATCAAGCCGGTGATGGATGAGAGCGAAAGTGTCTTCTGGCTGCGGTTAATGACGGTGTTTTGGGGTGTGCTGGGGATTGGTTTTGCCCTGGTGTTGATGGTGGCTGCGAATGACGCCATGCTGGACATGTGGTGGGCAATCGCGGGGATTTTCGGTGGAGGCATCCTGGGATTATTTATTTTGGCGTTATTCAAGGTGCGGTTGCATACTTGGCAGGGTATCACGGCGATCGGAGTGAGTATCCTGGTTATCGCCTGGGGCACCTTCGCGCGCAATTTACCAGAACAATGGAAATGGCTGGAGTGCTCGATCGAATCGATTTTAATCGGCACGTTGGGTATCGTGGCCATGTTGGTGGTGGCGTATGGCTTGAGTTGGTTCAACCGGAGGTCTTATGAAACTGTTTAAAGGTATTTATCCCGCTGTGGTTACCCCTTTTACCCGTGGAGGGGAAACCATCGATGCAGCGGCGCTGCGGGGTTTGATCGATTATTTGATCCGGGAAGGGGTGCATGGCTTGTTCCCCGCGGGAACGACGGGGGAAGGGATCTCGCTGACCGTCGCGGAGCGAAAACAGATGATCGATGTTGTTCTTGACGCGGCGGATGGCCGGGTTCCGGTCATTTTTCACTGTTCCGCCAACCACTATAAGGAAATCATCGAAGTTTGTCGTCATGCCCAGGCGGCAGGGGCGGCGGGGGTGGCGGTGTTGCCGCCTTGGTACTACGCCTGTGACGCGGAGACGATTTTGCAGCATATCCAGCCGGTGGCGGACGCGGTCCCGGAATTGCCGGTGTTTGTGTACAACATCCCCTCCCGCACGGGGAATGCGATGACGCTGGACATCTTGAGCGAGTTGAAACAGCGTTGCCCGAACCTGGCGGGGATCAAGGAGAGCGGGTGTTACGAGAATTTAGAGCAGTGGGTGACGTTGCAGGACGAGCGTTTTACCGTATTCAACGGGATGGATGATAAAGAGCTGGCGGCCTACCGGTTGGGAGTCCGCGCGATGGTGGCCTCGTTCGCCAATCTGTTACCGGCGACTTTCGCGGCCTTCCATGAGGCGGCCAGCCGGGAACACTGGGAATTGGCGGAAGCGTGCCAGGCCCGTATTTGTGAATTGATTCCCATCATCGATTCGCCGGTGCAGATCGCCAATATCAAGGCGGCGCTGCGGATGAAAGGTTTGCCCAGCGGGGCGATGCGTCCGCCCTTGCGCGAGCTGCGGCAGGAAGAGGAAGAGTTTTTGCAAGAAGAGTTGAAGAAAGTCTTGTTTTTATAGTTGAACATTCGGCAAAGCGGTTTTTGCCTTTTGTTGTCTCCCCTCCCTGGGCCCCTTCCGATGCCTCGTGACTTGGATTTGATCAGAGAGCATTGGAAGGGGCTTCTACATTCTCCCCTGGTGGGTTGCGGGAGTGGCTCTCGCGGGGGGGGGGGTAACCTCAAAACCAGGGAAAGAAGAAGGGGGTTTTCTTTTTATAGTCCTCGTAGTCCTGGCCGAAACGCAGGAGTAGTTCTTTTTCTTCGATCAGTTTCAGGTACGCGCTGCCCAA
>JAVFAP010000363.1:0-4903 GCA_034002445.1 bacterium
GCGTCTTGCAGGTTTTTACCTTTTTTTAATGTTAAATGGATAAAATCGATGAGAATGATCGCGTTCCGGACAACAATCCCGGATAGAGCAATCATGCCGATCATGGCGGTGGCGGTGAAAAAAACAGGATCTTCGTAGCCCCCGGCGGGGACATTGGTAATCAGATTGAGGATGTAAAAGCCCGGCATGATGCCGATCATCGTCAGCGGGATAGATACCATGACAATCAGTGGCATGAAGAAAGACGCGGTCTCGATCACTAGCAGGATATAAATCCCGATCTGGGCCGCCATGAAGGCAATGCCAAGATCGCGGAAGACATCCAGGGTAATCTGCCACTCCCCTTCCCCATTCCACTTGATGTGGAACCCTTCAGGGAGAGGTGTCTTTTTGAAGTGCGAGGTCAGTTCCAGTATCGCTTCCGCGGGAGCCCGCCCTGCCATGTCGGCGGTTACATAGACTACCCGTTCCAAATTCTTATGGAAGATGGTGATATCCTGGGTGGTTTCGCGGAATTGCCCCAGTTCGGCAATCTGGACGAGCGCTCCGGTATCCCCTTTGACCGCGAGATGAGAGAGTTCTTCCGGGCTGGACCGTTTTTCGCGCGGCAAGCGAATCACAATTTCCAAGGGATTCCGTTCGCTCGAGACGTGCAGCAAACCGGCTTTTTCCCCATCCAAGGCCAGGCTCAACGTCCGCGCGATGCGTTCGGTAGGGATGCCATGCAACGCGGCTTTGGTGCGATCGACATCAAAAATCAATTTTTCCTGGGGATACTCGATCATGTCATCGACATCGACCATCCCATGAACCTCTTCCATGCGGGCACGGGCCGTTTTGGCGGCGTCGATCATCTCGTCATAGGATTTATCGGGCGTGCCATAAATTTCGGCGACGGTCGTCGCCAAGACAGGAGGTCCGGGTGGCACTTCAATAACTTTAATGTTGGCGTGGTGTTTTTGCGCGATCGTATCGATATCCGGACGTAGGCGCAGACCGATGGTATGGCTCTGCTGCTTGCGATATGCTTTATCCACCAGGTTGATCCGAATATCGGCCAGATTGCTCCCTTTTCGGAAATTATAATGGCGCACCATGCCGTTGAAATCGATGGGGGACGCCACGCCGACAAAGGATTCAAAATCGGTAACCTCCGGCACACGGCGGAGAAAATCTTCCAGGTCGCGAACCACGCGATCAGTCGTTTCCAGGGTAGCGCCTTCGGGCAGATCCACCAGCAGTTGCAGTTCGTTCTTGTTATCAAAGGGAAGCATTTTGAGCGGAACCAGGCCAAACGCCCCTAGCAACATCGAACCGAAGAGCAACAACACGATGACTCCCAAAAGACAATACGAGAGGAACTTGGAGCGGATAAACGGCTCCAGGATCATCCGATAGACCTTGTAAACGGCGCTGCGGTGCAGATCGAAGGGCTCTTCCGAAGCTTGATCATAGATTTTCCGCATGACGTGGTAGGTCATCCAAGGGGTGATGGTAAACGCGACCAGCATGGACATCAGCATGGCCAGGGGCACATTCAGGGCCATGGGTGCCATGTAGGGCCCCATCATCCCCGTGATGAAGAACAAGGGGACAAACGAAACGATAACCGCAAGGGTGGCGATGATCACCGGAGGCCGGACTTCATCCACCGCATAAAGCACCGACTCGCGCGGGGGCCGGATTTTCATGGCGAAGTGGCGATAGATATTTTCCACATCGACGATGGGGTCATCGACGACCAAGCCTAGCGAGAGGGTCAGAGCGAAGAGGGTTACCCGGTTGATGGAATACCCAAGCAGCATGTTGAAAAACAGAGCCAGGCCAAAAGTGATCGGGACCGCGAAGGCGACAATCAATCCCTCGCGCCACCCCAACAAATAGGCAATCAGGGCAATGACGGTGATGATGGCGATCACGAGGCCTTCGACCAGTTCATTTACTTTGTCGTTCGCGGTTTCCCCATTGTTGCGGGTCACCAGGGTATGGATATTCTCGGGAATCACCTCTTTTTCAATCTCTTTGAGTTTATCCAGAATTTCATCCACCACCCAAACCGCGTTTGTTCCTTTTCGCTTGGCCAAGGCGATGGTCACCGCCGGCAGGCTTTGGTCCTTGAGTTCTTCTTTGATCGTAATTTTATGATCGATGGAGGGTCCAAAACCAATGCGGGTATAATCGGCAATTTCCGCCGGGCCATCCTGGATGCTCGCCACATCCTTGAGATACACCGGCTGCGATTGAAACACCCCAACCACCAGATCCTGCATCTCCTCCGTGGTTGTAAACACCATCCCGCTATCCACCAGGATTTCCTGGTTATCCCGCTCATAACGGCCGGATGGAACCGTGATATTGGCGGTGCGGATTTTCTGCCCGATTTCCAAGGGGCAAAGAGAGTGGGCCTGGATTCGTTCCCCATCCAGTTGAACCCGAATCTGGCGCGGGGGACCGCCTACGATCATGGAGTTCCCGGTATTTTTTACACTTTGCAGCCGATCGACCACCTCTTCGGCCACCCGGCGAATGGTATGGCGGTCCGCGGTTTCACTGTACAAGGAGAGATTGAGAATCGTCACATCATCGATCTCGATGGGTTTCACCACCCAGCCCTGCACATTGACAGGCACATTGTCGATGTTCGATTCAATTTTGTTATACAGTTTCAGCAAACTTTCTTCCCGGTCCTGACCGACAAAAAAGCGAACCGTCACGATGGATTGCCCTGGACGGGACATGGAATACACATATTCCACCCCATCGATCTGCCACAGCAGTTTTTCCAGCCGGGTAGAAACCAGGCGCTCCACCTCTTCCGCCGAAGCCCCCGGCACAGAGACAAAAATGTCGGCGAAGGGAACCACAATCTGGGGTTCTTCCTCGCGCGGGGTCAGCATGAGAGCCGCCGCCCCCACCAGCAAGGAAACCAGGATTAAAATAATGGCTAGATTGGAATCTAAAAAGAGCGCGACAATTTTACTAAAGGGAGAGAGATGCCCTTTTTCATCCATGATGGTATTCCTCCGTGGATTCGACAACGACATCCTCTCCTTCCGACAAGCCGGAAAGAATCTCTAGATCCTCACCCCACTGCCCACCCGTACGAACTGCGCGGGTAACGATTTTCCCATCCTCTTTCACCGAGACCAGTTCCAGTTGTCCCACTTTCCGGACAGCCTTTTTTGGAATCAGGAGATACTGGACCGGATCCAGGGGAATTTGAATACGGCCGAACATCCCAGGATAGACATCATCGACTTTAGGGATCGCGACTTTGACAAGAACGGAACGGCTTGCCGGGTTGGCGGAAGGCACAATTTCCTGCACGGTTCCATCCAACTGCTTGTTTATGGCATCAATCACCACGTTAACTGACTGGCCAATTTTCAAGCGGTTGGTCAACTGTTCGCGGACCGCGACTTCGACCCGCATGTTGTTGGGATCATACATCGTCAAAATCGGCTGGCCTGGTGTGGCAATATTGCCGGGATCGGCGAATTTTTCGGTGATCGTGCCACTCATGGTAGAATAAATCTTGGCATACGACAGCATCACCTCGGCTTCGGTGACCGCCTCTTGGGCTTGCTGGTACCGCGCCATGGCGATGCGTTCCGCACTGGCCATGTTGTCATACTGAGTTTGAGGAACGGAGCGATCCCGCAGCAGTTTTTCATACCGGTCTTTATCAATCTTGGCTTGGTCATACGCCGCCTTGGCGGCTTCGAGACCCCGTCGGGCTTGATCCAAACGGGATTGCAAATCACGGTCATCCAGCGTAACCAGCAGTTGGCCCTGTTTGACCGCGTCTCCTGGACGGACCGCGATGGTGCGGATCGAAGCCATGATCTTGCTGGCGATGTTCGTGGTGCTGCGGGATTGAATGGACCCCACGGCTTCCGCAGTTTGATCCAAACTGCGATACGCTGCCTTGACCGTGGTCACGGCGGACAGATCCGGCACGGGGCTCTCTTCCAATCCCGGCTGAACCCGCTCATTGAAACTGCCGACCATCCACATTAACAGAAGCGCCAGCACAGCGCATCCCCCGACAATAATCAATAGGTTCTTGATGAGTTTCATGATTCCTCCATAATGATCCAGAAAACGTGGAGTGGCAAAGGTTGAAACCCCCTTCCATGTTCTCATATACTATAGTACAATAGAATTTTAGAAATGCAAGAGGATTTTGTAGAAAACCAGTTTTATTATTGGAGCACAAAATGGGTGATAAGACTATAGAGTTTACCGATGAAATCTTGAATCTCATCGCACAACGGTTTAAAGCCATGTCCGATCCAACCCGCTTGCGGATTCTTCACTTGTTACGCGGGCAAGAGATGAGTGTCGGGGAGATCGCGGAAGCGGCCAGGTTAAAACACGGAACCGCCTCTGCCAATCTGATGGCTTTGTATAAAGCGGGACTGGTCGCCCACCGCAAGGAGGGGACAAAAGTGCTGTACCGCATTGGCAATCCGATGGTGTTTAAAGTCTGTGATGGAGTCTGCGAATCGTTGAAGGAAGAATTCGTGGAGATGGAACGGATCCGGATGAACCTCGAGGCGATCGAGGGGAGAAAAGAAGGGCAGAGTTGATCCAAACCTAAGAACCCGGAAAAATTCGATGAAGATACCGGGTAGGACCAGGGCTTTCTGCCCTCCGTCCCACGCACTCCACCGTGCGTACGGTTCCGGATACAGCGGTTTCTGTTGCCGCTTGAAGGACACTGCCGTTGGAGCAGTGACACGAGACCACGTTTCTCAACGGCTCAGTTTGGACAGGCAGCGTGCGGAGGAGAGGCTCCGGCATCCCACCAGGGGACTCTCATATTGTACGCCCGCTTCAATCAGATTGATTCATAGCGAGTGTGGCGGTTCAAGCGCTTTAAACTATTGATTTTGTTATG
>JAVFAP010000364.1:0-4896 GCA_034002445.1 bacterium
CCTCCTCGATTCCCCGGCTGGAAAGCGATCCAGCCATCAATCAGACCTTGATCCCCAAGGTATCTTGGATCTCGGTCATCGCTTTTTCCATTTTGAATGGTTTGAGGAGAAAATTGTTCACCCCTTTGGCGATCGCTTCACGTACATGATACTCGTCTCCCAATCCCGTCACCATGATGATGGGAACCGAAAGTTTCATCTCGCGGATTTTATCGACTGCCTCGATTCCATCCATCCGAGGCATGTTCCAATCCATCAGGATCAAATCATAAGGATTGGTCAAGGCTTCCTGCAGGGCTTCCAACCCATCTTTCGCTTCGATAATCTGCTCAATTCCGAGGGCTTTGAGTGCATTGCGCAGTGTTTTTCTTGCCAAAGCCGAATCATCAACCACCAAAACTTTCATCTTCCTCTCCTACTCCCCCTGTTATTCTGTTGTTTCCCCTTAACCAGGCCTATCGTTCCTGGTCAATCGGACACAGCCAAACGGCAAAAACTGGCACTCTCTTGATTGTAGAGATGATTTCCATCCCCTTTTTTTATGGTTACACGAATGACAAAAACCCCTAGTTCCGAAGAGAAGGGGACCTCCAACCAGGTGGCTTGGGAGGGATAATCGATACTAAAATTGCTTCCCCGCACCACGGTCGGAACCCCCAAGTCGATGCGGCCTTGCTCGACCTGGCAGAGAAAGGCCTGTGCGCTCCCGGCGACCACATTGGCCATCTCCCCGATCGCGTCGATTACTTTGGAATCGATGACCACCACCTCATCTTCATAGATACGGCTGACAATCGACAAGGCGGTTTTGATGGGGAAAGCCAAGGCCACCGTGCCTTGCACGGACCCACTCAATGAAATGAACGCGACAATATCCAGACTGGGATCGAGATTTCTTCGCAAGGCTAAATCTTGCCGGTGCACCTCACAATCCAACATGGTAGAAAAGAGAGCATACACACTCTCGATGAACGGGTTAATATACTCCGCTTTGGGTACATAACAGTTTCCTGCCCGATCGGTCTTATGGGCAATCTTCTGTTTGAGCATGGTACGGTTATTCGTCATGGAATCACACGCCTCAACCGGATTGGCTTTCCATTTTCCATTCATTGTCTCCCCTGGCTCAGAGAATGGGTCACAATTCAAGGATACTCTCTTGGACAGAATGTGCACTCGTCCTATTTTACTCTAAGTATAACAACAAAAAAGAACAAATGCCAAACCAAAAGCAAAACTTCATTAAAATTTTACAGGCAGATCAGAAATATTTACAAAATCAAGTAAGGAATCATGGGGAAACCATCCAAGGAGCCGTGAAAAAAAATCTGGCGGATTTTTTTTGTAATACATTATAATACCGGCCAGGGTAAGTATACTTTGTGGGGAAGAAGAGACGTGGGTAGAAGTACTATGACTGGAAAAAAGAAACAAGAGACCATCACCTTCAAGGTAGATGAGAATCTATCGGAGTTGCTGAAGGGAGTGACCAACCGTTCCGAATTCATCCGGGCGGCGTTGCTCTCGGCGTTAAACAATGTTTGTCCCTTGTGTATGGGCACAGGGCTGTTGCACCCGGAACAGCGAACCCATTGGGAACAATTCATGCAAAATCATACGCTGCAACGATGTGACCGTTGTGACGCCGTGCACCTCGTTTGCCGCGCGGAGAAAGGAAAACCATGAATCGAGTCGTGAAAGCCAGTTTGTGCCTTGCCTTAACCATCGCCATCCTGGGGTGCAGTTCGACGCCGCCTGAAAGCGGGCAGCCCGTGCTGTTTGTTTCGATCGCACCGCAAGCTTTTTTGCTGGAAAAGATCGCGGGGACGGACTGGAATATTCAAGTCCTGGTGGCGCCAGGACAAAATCCCCACACCTACGAGCCCACTCCGCAGCAGTTGACAACTCTGAGTCAAGCAAAAATTCTTTACACCATTGGCATGCCCTTTGAGACCCAACTGGTTTCGCGAATTCAAGACACCTACCCCAATTTAACCCTTATCGATACCTCGGCGGGGATTCAAAAGCGGGCGTTGGAGGGGGAAGACCACCATGACCATGGGGAAGAAGGGCATTTCCATGATGATCATCTGGATCCCCATATTTGGTTATCCCCTACCCTTCTGAAGGTGCAAGCCCAGCACCTTTTAAACGGATTGTGCCAACTGCACCCAGAAGCCACCGCAGTGTATCAGAGCAATTACCAGAGCCTCATCAACGAAATTGACCTGGTGGAAAAAGAAGTGCAAACTCAGTTGGCGCCATTCGCGGGAGAATCGTTCTATGTATTCCACCCCTCGTTCGCCTATTTCGCGGACGCATTTGGCCTGCATGAAGAGGCGATCGAGGTGGAGGGAAAATCGCCCACCCCCAAACAGATGACCGATATTATCAACGCCATGCGGACCAAGGGAATCCGAGTCCTGTTTATCCAGCCGCAATTCGACCGCAAAAGCGGGGAGAGTATCGCCCAAGCGATTGGCGGCACCGCGGTCCCCCTGGATCCCCTGGCGCATGATGTGCTGCAAACCATGCGGGACGCGGCCCAAAAGATCCAGGAAGCGCTGCAAACCAAGGAAGCGAATCCGTGAATCTCCCCATCATCGAATGCAACCATCTTACTTTTTCGTATGGAGACGAGCCGGTACTCGATGGGGTGACCCTGACGGTCCAAGCCGGAGATTTCGCCAGTATCGTGGGCCCCAATGGGGGTGGGAAAACCACCCTGCTGAAATTGATTCTGGGTTTGCTGAAACCCGACCGGGGGGAGATTCGGGTTTTTGGCCACCCCCCTCAGGAAGTCAGCCAAAGGATTGGGTACGTCCCCCAGCATATTCAGTATGACCCTCTGTTCCCCATCTCTGTAAAGGAAGTCGTCTTGACAGCGCGAATCGGGAACCAAGTGATGGGACGGTATACCCGGGCGGATCATGAGGCCGCGGAAGCGGCCATCGAAGAGATGGCGTTGGAGGACTCGGCGAGCAGCCTTTTTTCCTCACTATCCGGGGGTCAGAGGCAGCGGGTTCTGATTGCCCGAGCCCTCTGCAGCCATCCCGAATTACTCCTGATGGATGAACCGACGGCCAATATCGACAAAGTGGTGCAGAAGAAACTCTTCGATATCTTGCTGGACCTCAACAAGCGCATGACGATCTTGTTGATTTCACATGATTTGGGCTTTGTCTCCAGTTTTGTCAACACTGTCATTTGCGTGAACCGGACGGTGCATATCCATCCCACCCAGTCGGTGACCGGGGAAATCATTCAGGATTTGTATGAAAGAGAGGTCCAAATTATCCACCATGGCCACACCATCTGAAAAGAGAGCCAACCATGCTTGAATTTTTCCATGCCTTGAATGATCCCAATATCCCTTTTCTCCGCTATGCCCTGCTGACCGGCATCCTGGCAAGCGTGGCCTTTGGGATCATGGGGACGTATGTTGTCGTGCGGCGCATCTCGTACATCGCCGGCGCTATCTCGCACTCGGTGCTGGGGGGGATCGGGGCCGCGTTCTATCTGCAAAACGCCATGGGCTGGGATTGGGTGCATCCCATGCTGGGCGCTCTCGTCGCCGCGCTGCTCTCGGCGCTGATCATTGGGCTGGTCAGTTTGTATGCCAAACAGAGAGAAGACACGGTGATTGGGGCGATTTGGGCGATCGGCATGGCGATCGGGCTGCTTTTCTTGGCCAAGACGCCGGGGTATGTTGACCCAATGAGTTATTTGTTTGGGAATATCCTGCTGATTTCCAAAGGGGATTTATGGCTGGTGGTGGGTTTGGATTGCTTGATCCTTGGTGTCATCCTGTTTTGTTACCAGACCTTTTTGGCTGTCTTCTTTGACGAAGAACACTGCCGTTTGCGCGGAATCCGAACCCAGTTTTATTATTTGTTGCTGCTGTGCCTGACCGCGCTGACCATTGTCTTGTTGGTGCGGGTGGTAGGGATCGTGATGGTGATCGCCTTGTTAACGCTGCCCTCGGCAGTCGCGGCGCATTTTTCACGCAGCATGGGGCAGATGATGCTTTTATCGGTGGGATTCTGCATGGTGTTTGTCCTGACCGGCATGGGCGTGAGTTATACGCAGAATTTACCCACTGGCCCGGTGATCATCCTCCTCGCGGGACTTGTGTACTTGCTTGTTACCTTGGCTCTGCAATGGCTGCGAAAGCCGGATTGATTCCCTGATTCCCTTTTCAGAACGGGGAAATGGCGGTACATTGCCACGAGTGGAATGAATCCGAATCCCGCATACAAAGGATTGTCATACCCCATGGACTTAGAACGGCTGATCGAAACATTTGAAGTGATTGACGATTGGGAAGAGCGCTACAGCATCATCATCGATCTGGGGAATCAACTTTCGCCCATGCCTGATGAGCTCAAGACCGAAGAAAACAAAGTGACCGGCTGCCTCAGCCAAGTGTGGATGGTTTGTCAACAATCCGAGGCAACCCCGCCGGTCTTTTCTTTTTTAGCGGACAGCGATTCTCATATTGTCAAAGGACTGATCGCCATTTTGCAGATTATCTTTTCGGGCAAGACGGCCGAGGAAATCCGCGCGGTGGACATCAATGCCCTGTTTACCCAATTGGGACTGGAGCAACACCTGAGCCCCAACCGCCGCAATGGGTTTTATTCGATGGTGGAAAAGATCAAGGAACTCTCCAAAGCCGAAGCGGCTTGATTTGAATTTCATACCAATCCCAAGGTGGAATCCTGGCTATCGGATTCCACCTTTTTTATTCTTCAATGATCCAACGGCCTGCCCCGCAGAGGAGGTCATTCGCCTGGGCTTGAAGGATGGGGAGAGCATCCACCGCGATTTGGAAGGAAAACACTACCTCGGCCTGGTAGGTCTGGCGCAGATCCCGGATTGCATAGGGTTGTAAGA
>JAVFAP010000365.1:0-4882 GCA_034002445.1 bacterium
GCGGTGCAAACCACTTTGACATTCGTGATTTTCACCCCTTCCCCTGGCCGGGTAGCGGGAGAGATGGGGGCTGGATCTTGTGTGAAAGCCACCCGGGAGGCGGCCAGCCCCAGGGCGCCGGTGGATAAAGCAGTAAGAAGATTTCGGCGTTTCATCATGGTTCACCTCATCGGAAAGGATGGAAATCGAAATTATTCAACCGAGGCGCGGGTTCGGGTTTTCGGCTGACGGAAGAGGCCCCAGGCGATCGAGACGATGGCCAGTACCAGCAGGACACCACTGATCGGTCGGGTGAAGAACAGGCTGATCCCCGCTTCTGGCAGCATCAGGGCGCGGCGAAGATTGCTTTCGGCCATGGGGCCAAGAATAAGGGCCAGGACAATGGGCGAGGCGGGAAAGCCCCAGCAGCGCATGCCGTATCCGACCGCGCCCATCCCGATCGCGACAAACACATCGAAGAGGCTGAAACGGATCGCGTATGCCCCAATGACACTTAGGACACAAATCAGGGGAAGCAAAATGCTCTTGTTGATTAGCACGATCCGCGCCAGCCAGCGGGTTGAGAGCAGCCCTGTAACGCAGGTGAAGACATTCGCCAGTAAAATAAAGACGAAGATTGGGTATACGACCTCCGCATGATCGCGAAACAAGAGCGGACCAGGTTGCAGACCTTGGATGATGAGCCCGTTGAGCATGACGGCGGTCACCGCGTCGCCGGGCACACCCAGGGTCATCATCGGGATCATGGCGCCAGCGGTTGCCCCGCTCTTGGCGGCCTCGGGAGAAATGATGCCTTCCGGGTTACCGTGGCCGAACTGTTCGGGGTGTTTGGAGAACCGTTTCGCTTCGTTATACCCGACAAAGGCGGCGATATCGCACCCCGCGCCCGGCAAGGCACCGATGGTAGTCCCCAACAGACTGGAACGCACAAAACTACTCCAGTAGCGCAGGGTTTCCTTTAGCGCTGGGAATGACAAATTGAGTTTGGTTACCGGGGAGTGGAAAGCGGTTTTTTGAGAAATATCTTCGAAGACCTGGGCGAACGCATAGAGACCAATCAGGACGGGGATAAACCCGATCCCTTCGTACAGTTCCACCCGGCCAAAACAGAAACGGGGTGTACCGTTGATCGGGTCCAAGCCGATAGTGGCGAGAAAGAGGCCGAAAAATCCGGCGATCAAGCCTTTGAGCACATCCCCGCCCGAGATACTGATGATCATGCTGAGCCCAAAGACGGCCAGGGCAAAATATTCGGGACTGCTGAATTGCAGCCCAAAACGCGACAACTGGGGGCTGAGGAAAATCAGGATGAAGGTCCCCACCAGACCGCCGATGAAACTGGCGACCGTGGCCCAGGCAATGGCTTTGCCGCCTTCGCCTCGCTGGGTGAGTGGGTAGCCGTCCAAGAGCGTCGCGGCGGACGCGGGAGTGCCGGGGGTGGCGATCAAGATCGCGGTGATCGAGCCCCCGTAAATCGCCCCGACATATATGCCAATCAACATGGCCATGCTGCCTTGGGGGGAAAGCCCCATCCCCAGGGTGAAGGGCATCAGGAGGGTGACGCCCATCGTCGCGGTCAGGCCGGGCAGCGCGCCAATCATGATGCCGCCAAGTACCCCGGTCAGCAGCAGCAAGAGATAAGAAGGATCAAAACCCAAGGCGATATTGGTTAAAATGGTTTCCATGGTTATCCCCAAAGTTGTGGTAGTGGTACATCCAGGATGGTCTTAAATACGACATAGATCAGAATCACAGCGCCAAGGCTGAACGTGGAGATCCGGCCAGGCTGGCGCTCGCCCAGGTACACAAAGGCCGTCACCAAAAAGAGCAGAGTGCTGAGCAGATAGCCGATGGTGAACATCAAGGCCCCATAAACCACCAAGCCGCAAAAGGCGGTCAGCGCCATTTTTTGGCTTGTTGACGACGATTGCTCTGGAGGGGTTTTGTTTGTTTTTTTGAAGTTTTTCCATGTCCGAATCGCCAATATCAATCCGCACAGAAAGAGCAGGGTGCCATACAAGCGAGGCATCCGTTGCACATCGTTGCCCGAGCGGATGACCAAGTCGGACCCGGTGAGCAACTCATTCACACTGTGTTGCTCTTGATTCAGAAAATCTAGAAACTGATCCGCATTGCGGTAGCGCAAACCCAGCATGGCTTTCTCCGCGGTTTCCTGAAAGGCGGGAGTCTCAAAGCCTTGAGTAAAGCCTGTTTGCAGAACCTGGACAACCGAATCCGGGGTATCCAAGGGCACGGCGAGGCCGCGCCAGGTGCCATGCACCAGGTCAATGCCCTGCTCGCGGAAGGTAGGTGTCTCCGGCAGTTGCGGCATCCGTGCTTCCGCCATGACACCCAGGCAGCGCAAGTTGCCGAGTTGGAGATACTGCAACACTTCCGCGGGGCTGACCGCTACCGCGTCCAGGTGTTTCCCCAGCAATTGGGTGACCGCGTCCTTGGCACCATTGTGGGGGACATGGGTAAAGCGCGCGTTGGCCAGTTTCTCCAATTTCAGCGCTCCAATATGCCAGACCGCGCCCGGGCCGGAATTCCCAATGGTTACCTGCCCGCTGTGGGCGCGGGCATGCTGGAGAAACTGCTCCAGGGTCTGCCAGGGGGAATCGGCGTGGACTGTGATCGCCGCGGGGTCTTCGTTCAACTGTACGATGGGCCGGAAATGGCTGGTATCCAGCTTCATGCGGCCCAAGGGGGCGTATGTACATAGTTCGTAGGTGATCATCATCACCGTGTAGCCATCTGGCCGAGCCATGGCACCGAACGAATGCCCGACTGCCCCCGCCCCGCCAGGGCGGTTCAGCACGTTGATTACCTGGCCGAATGGGGCCGAACTTTCTAACGCGATGGAGCGGGCAAGGGCGTCGGTCCCTCCACCCGCGTCCCATGAAACGACGATTGTAATTGGTTTGGCGGGAAAGGTGCTTTTTTGCTCCGCACAGCCGCTCAGAAGGAGAAGCAGCGGGATAATACAGATTCCGGAAAGAAAGCGGATGCTGGGCATGGCGAAAATCCCCCGCGCCGGGAAATGATAGAAATCCTGGCGTTGTTGTGAAATCACGGTAAATCATCTTACCAAACCAGCGTCACGCAAATCAAGGTAATCTGCCCCATTCCGCCCTTTTTGCAGAAATTGAATCCTGTCCAATCGATTGGGTGTCGAACCGGATTTTTTGTCGGGTTGTTTTCTGTCTATTGACAAAAGTCCGTTGCCTCCCGTATGGTGTTGGAATTCGTGAATGGCAAGATCAATTTGGATTCAAGCGATGGAATGGAGAAATCATGGCGGATCGAGTAAAAAATCAACCACAAAAACCGTTGCGGCGCGATTTTGTGAAGAGGATGGGCCTCTTTGGGATCGGAGCGGGGATGGCGGTGTTCGTCGAGGAAGAGGCGTTGGCTCAAACCACCCAGAATGTAAATCGGCTCTCCGCGCCCTCCGATCTGAAGATCACCGATCTGCGGGTGGCGACCGTCAATCGGGCTCCGATGCGTTGCCCGCTCATCCGCATCGATACCAACCAGGGGATTTGCGGGTATGGTGAAGTGCGCGATGGCGGCAGTGACCAGTATGCGTTGATGCTCAAGAGCCGCCTGCTTGGAGAAAACCCGTGTAATGTAGAGAAAATCTTCAAATCCATCAAGCAGTTTGGCTTCCATGGCCGCCAGGGCGGTGGGGTTTGCGGGGTGGAAATGGCCCTGTGGGATTTGGCGGGGAAAGCGTACGGTGTGCCGGTTTATCAAATGCTGGGTGGAAAATACCGCGACAAGATTCGGATTTACTGTGATACGACCTCTTCCAATGACGCCGCGGAGATGGGGAAGCGGCTGAAGGAACGCATGGAGGACGGCTTTACGTTTCTAAAGATGGACCTGGGCGTTTCGATCCTGCGTGATATCCCCGGCACGGTCAGCAAACCGCTTGGCAACGAAAACTATAACAATACCAAGCACCCCTTCACCGGGATGGAACTAACCCAAAAAGGGATTGATATTCTAGTGGAATACACCAAGGGCGTGCGAGAAATCATCGGGTACGAAATTCCCCTGGCGACCGATCATTTTGGCCATATTGGCCTCAACAGTTGTATCCGGCTGGGCCAGGCGCTGGAATCCTGCCAATTGGCGTGGCTGGAAGATATGATCCCCTGGGAATATACCGATCTCTGGCGGGAAATCACCGAAGCCGTGAATGTCCCCACCCTCACCGGCGAAGATATCTACCTCAAAGAAGAATTTATTAAACTGATCGACACCCATGCCGTGGATATGATTCACCCTGACCTGGCAACCTCCGGCGGGATATTGGAGACCAAGCGCATTGGCGATTATGCCGAAGAGCATGGGGTTGCCATGGCGATGCATTTTGCCGGGACGCCCATCTCCTGCATGGCGAATGTCCACTGCGCGGCCGCCACGCAAAACTTTATTGCTTTGGAAAACCATTCGGTGGATGTGCCCTGGTGGAATGATCTGGTGACCGGTTTGCCCAATCCCATCGTGCAAAAGGGCTATATTGAAGTGCCGGAAGCCCCTGGCTTGGGCGTGGAATTGAATGAAGAGGTCGTAAAAGAGCACCTTCTGGATGGCAAGTATTTTGAACCCACACCCGAATGGAACGAAAAGCGGTCCTGGGACCGGCTTTGGAGCTAAACCGATGATAAAACAAAGCCTGCTTGTAGTTTTAATTTCTCTTTTTGTCGTTTCGCTAGTCCAGGCGCAATATGGGACATTTTCCAAAGATGAGCGCATCCTGTATACCGCCGAGAATCCGTATGAGCGTTTTGAGGATGGGCGGCCCAAGGTGCCCGATTCGATCTTGGAACGGATGAAAGAGGTTTCGATTGAAGAAGCCTGGGGTGTCCTGCGC
>JAVFAP010000366.1:0-4871 GCA_034002445.1 bacterium
AACGGCTGAATCCATATTCCGAAAAACAGGTGGCCCCACTACCATTTGCAAACGCGGTGCCAAAGGGCTGGGGATCCGTCGGTTCTTCCTGATCATCGTCACTGCCTTCACAATCAAGAATGATGGTTGTATACCATCCCCAACGATTGGTATTTCCAAATTTAACACCACCGCTCCACGCCGTCTCGCTTTCTACTGTTTCACCATCTACAATCTCAACAACGTTAGCATGAGCATAGACATAAAATGTGGCAGGGGCATCATCACAGGTAAAAGGAAGACTTTCCAAAGGTATAGGAAAAGGATAGGATTGTAAATAATCGCTTTCTTCCAATTTATATGGAAATTGCCCTGGAACAGGTGTTCCCTGAGAGTTACTTGGCACATCCGCAGGATCCGATCCAATCCATAAATGAAGTACATTAAAGTACCAATCGCCCGTTGTATTATACGTCACAACAAGGTCGTTACCAACAATGGCAAAACAGACGCTACCCACATTAATGTTTTGTCCAGCAATCAATGTCACACAGGAACTATTTGAGGAACCATTGACAGACGCGACATACGGGGTTGCCGCATTCGCCGAACTCATTCCAATCACACACAGCGCGAACATTGCTATTACATACACATACTTCTTCATGATCTCTGCTCCTCTTTGAGGGTTTGGGGAATAAAGTCTTGATCAGGAAGCCACACAATTGAGTTACCCCAATTTCCCTTTTTTACCCTGTCAGCAAAAAAGGGGCACGCACTCCCATTCCATTTGCCCTCGCCCTACCACGGACAAGGCAGCCACACAATATGAATTGCTAAAAAAGGGTTCCTACCGATGGAGAAGCAACCGCAACGCTGAAAAAACCAATACATCTCAGTTGGTAAACGTCAGTATACTCATCACCAAATCCCCTGTCAACAAAAATTTTACAAAATTTTAGTTCAAAACAATACACCCTCCCATTCCCCCGCCCTTTGTAAATTTTAATTCCCCAAAATGGGCACCGGCCTCAAACCACACAATCCCCGCGTAAACACAGCCATTCACACCATCCACTCTCATTTCATAGAACAAGATATTTCATCTTTCATCAAAAGTGTAATTAGATATTTCTCTTTTTTACATGCAATATTTTGTTGCACAACCCTCTTCAGCCTTTCACAGTCTCCCTTCACCCCCCTTTCGATCAACCTCAGAATCCCCAAAAAATTTCTCCCTCCATCCCTGACGCTTTTACCCGATTTTTTGCCCACAAGACGCAAAAAAAGGGCGGAACCCGGTTCCGCCCTTTTTACTCCACGATGGGAATCTCTTACTTCTTGAAGCTATTGCTCGGTGTCTGCCCATCCCATTCATGAGCCGTGGCTTGGATCGCCAATACCTGCGACGTATACACCCCACTTTTCGCGTTGAGGATCGCCACTTCCGCCATCCCCGTGCTCTGCGTGGTTGCCGCGCCACTCAGCGCCAGCTTCCCATCTCGGTAAATCTCGTACGTAACCACCGCACCCGCAAGAGGCGTCTGATCTTCACTCTGCACCTCGATCCCCACCGTCAGGTGTTTATCATTACTCTTTCCACCCGATACCACATACTTCACCGCAGGAACCTTGGCCGTCTTCTTCACGACCGGCGTCGCCGTTGGCTCGGGGGTCACCACCGGCGTCGGAGTCACGGTCGGGGTTGGAGTCATGATTGGAGTCGGCACCGGGGTGTTCGTCGGCTCGGGGGCCATGGTGGGTTGGGGGGTCGGCGTCGCGGTCGGTTGAGGTACTCCAACCCGATTCACCGCCGCCCGCACATCCACGCAGCCAAAACCATACCACGTATCCCGGCCACTGCTCCCCAAATCCATCGCGGTGCTCGTCAGCAAACTCCGTAACTCGTCATTCACCCGGCCATTGCCGTTTGCATCCTGGATGCCCGCGGACAGCACCAGCGCCGCCGCTCCAGACGCGTGCGGGCAGGCCATCGAGGTCCCCGATTTATACCCATACCCGCCACCCAGCAGCGTCGATTTAATCGTTACTCCAAACGCCGCCAACTCCACCGCGCTCCCCGTCGATGACGAACTCGCCCGGTTGTACTTAGAATCCACTGACGCAATCGCCACCGCCGCGTCATACTTCGCTGGATACAAAACGGTGTCCGAGCTGCCATCCGCCGTTCCGCTGTTTCCCGCCGCCGCCAGATTCAATATCCCTGCCGCTTCAGCCTTGCTGTACGCCAGCTGCATCGACGAAGATAACGTGCTTCCCCCAAAACTGCTGTTCGTGATCTGAATCCCCTGGCTGATGCACCAATCCAACGCCGCGATCGTGTCACTCCAGGCAAACGATCCACTCGCACTCCCTGTCTTCAGCACATACAACCGCACCGCCGGTGCCATCCCCACCACACCGCTGTTATTTTCGGCAGCGGCAATCGTACCCGCCACATGCGTGCCATGCCCATGATCATCCATCGGGTCGCTGTCTTCATTGACAAAATCATAGCCCCCCGCGTAGATCGGAGCCAAATCGGGGTGAGTATAATCGATCCCGGTATCCAACACCGCCACCTTGATCGCCTGCCCCTGAATCCCCTGCGCGTGCACATCCCCCGCGCCCAGCGCCTTCACGCTCCAGGTATTGTCCAATTCAGCATCATGCACTTCGTCCTGCCCATCTTCTTCTATCGTCCTCACCGTCGGTAACGAACGCAGATGCTCCAGCGCCGCCAACGGAATCCGGGCCGCAACCACCGGCACGTGACGATACTGCCGCTTGATATTCCCACCCGCCGCGCGAACCAAATTCGCCTCCACCGCCCCTGGATGCACCGAGAACTGAATCAACACCGGCACCTGCGCCATCGGATTCGTCGCCATCGCCGGATTTTTTTTAGCCACAGATTCAATCACAGGATCCACATCCTGCGCCATCACGGGGGTAACCATCATCTGAGCCGCCACAACCAAAAGGACCAAGGACAATATAAAGAAGAAAGAACGAGTCATTGCTATATCCACCTTACGTAAGATTCACTTTCTATTTCAGCATCGACTGAATCACCGTATTACTTACCTAAGTATGGTAGCCTTTCGATTCAATTTGTCAAATAATTTTCTTATTTGAAACGAAATATTATTGTTTTTATCCCTGGTCGTCCGCCAACTTGCTCCCCCTTCTCCTTTCCCACCGTGAAAAATGAGGATTTCCAACAAGGATTTTCCCTCCGGACAACCAAACCATTTTGCGTTACAATTCCTTTCGGCTATATTGTTGTAAAGGACATAATCGATGGAACCAAACTCAACCCACTCCCAACCAGAACGGACCTCCTGCCACTTTCACTCCAGCAAGGTGGCTGAGTTCGTTTGCAAAGAATGCAACAAGAAATTTTGCAAATCCTGCATTATCCATGTGGAAGGAGAACCATTTTGCCAGGTCTGCTGGGACGGCTACGTAGAACAAGTCCGCACCCACACCCCTGACCAGGAAACGCCCTCCGATTCCGATATCCCCTGGTTCAACTGGAAGAAAATCGGCTTCCTGCGCGCCTATCTCCAAACCTTTTCCCAAATCACCTTCCACCCCCAGGCGTTCTTCGAAAAATTACCCGTTCAAAACGGTTTTGCGCCTCCCTTTTTGTTCGCCTTCACCTGCGGCATGCTCTTTTGGTATCCCATGGTGGTAACCTATATCAAGTTTCTGATCCCCTCCCTGCTGGACCCGGCCCTCTTGGAACAAATGGATCCCATGCCCGCCGATCTGGACCTGCGCATGCAGCGCCTGAGCGTATTCAGTCAGGCCCTTAACGACCTCAGCCACCTGGACTTACTCGCCATCCCCATCGATTCCCTCTTTCGCTACATCGTCTTCGCCTCCCTGATGCAACACCTCCTGGTCTTCTTCTTCCAAGGCCGCCAAGGCTACATCGCCACCTTTCAAATCCGCTGCTTCGCGATGGTCGCCCAGTTTCTGCAGATTATCCCGTTCTTCGGCTTCTTCCTGGCCGAGGGCATGTCCATCGCCCTCTGCGCCCGCGGCTTCCACATCGTGCAGCGGATCTCCATGCCCCAAGCCCTCTTGGTCGCCATGGTGCCGCCTATTTTTTCCCTATTGATGTTGACAGTTGCGGCGTAAACTCCCATCATTTCGTTAAAGAGATGTTTCGCGTCCAGGGGAGGGACCGAACCAGACACCCTCTGGCTTCCCAACCCATGGACCAATACCGTATTTAAAATCCCGCCCCATCCTGTGGAGGGGCCACCCATAGATAGGTCATACCATGAGCCTCAAAATATTTCTTGGAAACGGACCCTGGTACAAACCAGGATATTACGGGGTGCGCGCTGGGTCGCGCTGGCCCCATTTTGAAGAAGAGTGCAGCGATTACCTCCCCTTCCCCTTCTTCCTAGCCTACGCCACCGCCATCTTGGAAAAAGCGGGCCACGAGTGCCTCTTGGTCGACGGCATCGCCGAACGCGGCAGCGAAGACGCCTACATCGCCCGCGCCGCCGCCTTCAAACCCCAGGTCGCCATCCTCGAAGTCTCGACCGCCTCCCTGGATACCGACCTCCGCCAGGCCGCCAAAATCAAGGACGCCTGCCCCCAGTGCCGCATTGTCTTCTGCGGCCTCCATGTCGATATGTTCGAACCCGCCTTCCTCGAACAAACCCCCTGCGTCGACTTCGTCATCAAGGGCGAGTACGACGTCATTGTGGAACCCCTGGTGCGCGCCATCGAAGACGGACAAAACTACGACGCCGTCCCCAACCTGGTCTACCGCACCCCCAGCGGCACAGGCAAGGACACCCCCCGCCAGGAAGTGGTGCACGACCTCGACAGCCTCCCCTGGCCCGCCCGCCACAGCCTGCCCATGCTCA
>JAVFAP010000367.1:0-4864 GCA_034002445.1 bacterium
GGGCTTGTTCTGGCGTTTTGTAGACCCGATCCTTTCATTCCACCGAATTACCATGCGCATCGCGGGCATTCATTTGCAACGGACTGCCAGAGAGAGATTTTCATTGCACAGCATCCCGCGCTTCCATCAAATTCCCGACTTTCGTGATCAAATGATCAGAAAAAGCACCGGGAGACCAGGACACGCAGAACAAAGTGACTACAGTCAGCTTTGTCAGTAAACAAAAAAGTCGGACAGCGAGAAAACTCCCAGAGCGGGGGGGGAGGACTAAAGGACTTTGTATTTCTGTCCATTTTTCACTCCTTGCAATTGTTGGCCCGGATCAGGTCTCAGGGCCTTTGGCTTCAAGTTCCATCACAGAGGAATCCGTCTTCCCAACGGCTGGGTATGGCGGAAATGCGGTCTGTTGCGAGATAATTCTATCGCAACAATCAAACAACATCAGCCTCCTTTCCCAATCAGAATCATTCTCAAAACAGTTTCCCATACATTCTTATGTTTTATAGAATAACCCACATCGAATTATTTTGTCAACCACTTTTTTGGGGGAAAGTTCATGATTTTGCTTTTTACACTTGTATTGACGTAAAATAAAACTGAATCGCTAAAAAACAACACGAACAAGGGAGCGTGAATGAAGCCCTGGAGTGGCATCGCCTCAAGCGACTCCCCATCCTGTCGGCTGGTCTTGTGGATGAATCCCTGGTTTGTAAAAAATCCGTGGCGGGCTACGCTTCCTTCGGATCAATGAGCCTACCGATTTTTTTTTAAGGGTTGGAACGTTGGTTAGGGTGGGCTACGCGCCGTCGGCGCTTGAGACTACGCTACGGTTTTTTTTAGATCTATGAAGAGGTGGGGTTTTTGCTGGAGGGGAACGTTGGCCATGGCGGGCTGCGCGCCGATTGGCACGGTCAGCCCGCCAGATTCTGTCGATTGGGTTTACTTGAGGGATTTCACAAACGCGGCGGCATGCTTGGCGATGCCCTTGGCATCAATCTCGTAGGCTTCGTAAAGCCCTTCCGGTGTGCCGGATTCTCCAAACACATCCTCAACGCCCCAGCGCTTGACCGGGACCGGCTTGGTTTCCGCCACCACTTCGGCCACCGCCGAACCCAGGCCGCCGATAATGTTGTGGTCTTCCACCGTAAAGAGCGCGCCGGTTTCGTCCGCGCAAGTGGCGATCAGGTCCCTGTCGATCGGCTTGATGGTGTGGATATTGACGATGCGGGCATCGATGCCCTGCTCGGCCAAAATCGCCTTCGCACCCACCGCACCCTGCACCGTCCCGCCGGTGGCGAAGATGGTCAGGTCCCGGCCCTCGGCCAGCACAACTCCCTTGCCGGGCTGGAACTGGTACTGCGGGCCGTTCACATCCGCCAGCTTTTGCCGGGTGAGGCGAAAATACATCGGCCCTTCGGTTTCCGCCGCCCAGGCGATCGCCTGCTTGGTTTCAATCTCGTCCGCGGGCTGGATAATGGTCATGCCGGGGATGGCGCGCAAAGCGGCGACATCCTCCAGCCCCATCTGGCTGGCCCCGTCTTCGCCAATCCCGATCCCCGCGTGGGTGCCGACAATCTTGACATTGGCCTGGGTATAGCCGATGGACATCCGGATGATATCCAGGCGGCCAACCACAAAACAGGCGAAACTGCAGATAAAGGGCACTTTGCCGGACAGAGCCAGCCCCGCGCCCACGCCGATCATGTTCGCCTCGGCGATGCCCATTTCAAAAAAGCGGTCCGGGTATTTCTCCGCGAAATAGCAGGTCATGGTCGATTTACTTAAATCCGCGTCCAGGGCGACCACCTGAGGATGGGTTTCGCCTAACGCCGCCAGGGCTTCTCCAAACGCTTGCCGGGTTGCTTTTGCCATAATAACCTTCCGATAATCTAATAATTTTTCGTCGTTTTAAGTTAGAACTGATTCTGGCGCAATTCGGCGATGGCTTTCGCGCATTCGTCCTGCGTGGGCGCCTTGCCATGCCAGCCGGGAATGTTTTCCATGAACGAAACCCCCTTGCCCTTGATCGTCTTGGCCCAAATCAGGCTGGGGCGGTCCGGGGTCTGCGCGGCCTCATCCAAGGCCCGCAGAATCTGCTCCATATCATGCCCGTTAATGGCGATGACATGCCAGCCGAAGGCTCGCCACTTGGCGTCGATCGGGTCCAGCGCCATCACATCCTCCACAAAGCCGTCAATCTGTCCGTTGTTGTTGTCGAGGATCACGGTAAGGTTATTTGTTTTGTAGTGCGAGGCGGCCATCGCGGCTTCCCAGATTTGCCCTTCCTGCGATTCGCCGTCCCCGATCATGCAATAGATGCGGTGCGTCTGCTTGTCCAGGCGGGCGGCCAGCGCCATCCCCAGGGCGATGGAGAGCCCCTGCCCCAGCGATCCCGTGGAGGCCTCGATCGCCTCCAGGCGCACCCGGTCGGGATGCCCTTGCAGCGGCGAGCCATACTGACGCAGCGAAATCAGATCGGCTTCCGAAAAATACCCAGCCTTGGCGAGCGCAGCGTACCAGGCGGGGATGCAATGCCCCTTGGACATAATGAAACGGTCGCGCCCGTCCCAACGGGGTTTTTTGGGGTCGTGTTGCATGACGCCGAAGCACAAAGCGCTGACAATATCCGCCGCCGAGAGCGAGCCGCCGGGGTGGCCTGACGCCGCCTGGGTGATCATCTCGAGGACATGGATCCGGATATCGTTCGCCTGTTTTTTCAGCGTGGCGATGTCGCGTGTCAATTGAAATACCATAGACCTATCCTTTTTCAAATCTGCCAACAGCAGAAAATGGGTACAAAATGGGATGTGAATGGAAAGATAATACGCATGGCGGCGGGAATCAACAAGTGGCTTGCCACCCCCCGCGCCTGCCTGCCCATAGTATGGCCAGAAATCCCAAAAAACTAAGGTGTTCAGCGGTGGTGCCGCTCGAACTTCAGGGGAGAATTTCCCTCTCTGCCTTCCCGGCGCCCCGAGGCCTGTCCCAGGGCTACCCTAACCACGCGATCCGGGATATGGTTTGCCCAAAACCCGATACCGCGAGGGAGAACGGCATGATTTTTCACCTGGAAGAAACCGGGCGCTGGCAGCCCATCCTCGACGCCTGGCGCAAGGCCAAGGAAACCATTGTCACCACCAACGGGGCCTTCGATATTCTGCATGTCGGCCACATGCACCTCTTGCAAGAAGCCAAGGCTTGCGGCAGCAAACTGGTCGTGGGGCTCAACAGCGACCGCTCCGTCAAAACCTACAAAAGCGCCGACCGCCCCATCGTCCCCCAGGACGAGCGCGCGCGGATGCTGATGGCCATCCGCTACGTCGACATGGTCCTGCTCTTCGATGAGCCGGATAACCTGCGTTTTGTGGATGCGGTCCGGCCCGCCGTGCATGTCAAGGACGCCACCTACGGCATGAACCTCATCGAGGGCCCCACCGTGCGCCTCCATGGCGGCGAAATTCACCTGGTGGAAAAAGACGAGCACTCCACCACCAACATCATCGAAAAAATTCTGCACGTCTACGGGAAATGACGTAGAAATCTCTTGGAGACTCCCGTGTTCGATTGGCTGCGCTGGCTTCAATCCAAATGGGCCCGGTTCCAGGGCGTGGGATACGGCACGCTCTTGGGGCTTTTGACGGTAGGGTTCTATGGCGTCTACCTCGCGCCCCGCTGCTGGAAATACACCTACGTCACCTGGGACGCGATTCGCGACATCATCACAACCCAGCACCTGCTGGCAGGGGGGGCGATCTGGGCCGATCCGGTCGTGACCGGTTACTACCCCTGGTACCCGCCCTTGCACGCGCTCGGCTGCGCCGGCCTGATCGCGCTGTGGGACCTGGATGTCTTCTCTTTCTACGCGTTGACCCCGGCCCTGCTGAATCTGTGGCTGGTCCCCGCTTGGATACTGATCCTGCGGCGGCTAACCCAGGTCAGCCACCCCGCCGCCTTCTGGGGCACCTTGTCCCTCACCGCCATGCCGTGGATTGTAACCCACGTCATCGCCTACCCCACCGTCATGGCGCACGCGGTCCCCTTCGCCGCCTGGCTCTTCTGGGGGTACTTGTGGTTACAGAATCATGCCCCTGCGGGGTTGGGGTGGAAGTGGGCCGCTTTCGCTGCCATCCTGGGCCTGCTGGGCCTCTACCACCCCCCGACCTTCCTGATTGTGCTAGGCACGCTGAGCCTCCACCTCCTGCTGGGCGGCACAGAGACAGGGTGGCGCAGGTGGAGAATGTGGGCCACACTGGCGGGAATCAGCCTGGCGGTCTGCGCCCCCTACTGGCTGCCCAATCTGCTTCAACCCATCCGCAATCCCGCCCCACTGGCTTACTTGGCCCCCGGGCTGACCCGCTGGGAAATGATCTTGCCCGGCACAACCCTGGGCCGCTCTCTCCCCTTCATTTTCTTCATCGGGCTGGGCCTGGCCGTCTGCTGGCAAAACCGCCGCGAAAGTTCTTGCCGATGGGTTTGGGCCCTGCTGCTCATCACCATCCTAGGCCAGATCCCCGCCTATACAAAACTCGCGTTGGAAGCCTATGCCCCCTCTTGGCACGCGGCGATGGGGAATCAAATCCCCATCGTGCTGCCGCATGAGTTTCAACTGTATTTCCAACTCACGCTCACCCTCTTCCTGGGCATGGGGCTGCTTCTCTTTATCCGCTGGAAAACCTGGCTGTATCCCACCGTCTACTACACGCTGTGGACCTGGTTTCTTTTTTCTCTACTGCTTTCCCTCAAAGAACTCCCTACCCACAGCCAGGTCTTTGTCTGGCCCTATCGCCTGGAGGGAACCTACACCGCCTTGGTCGAGGCGATCCAAACCCAGACCACCGTCACCGATGGCATTTGCGCCCCCAAC
>JAVFAP010000368.1:0-4827 GCA_034002445.1 bacterium
CTGGTCGTCACCCACCTGGATGAACTTAAGGAAAAATTCCTGGCCCGCATCGAAGTAACCAAGGAACCCGGCATTGGCTCCCGCTTTGATGTCTTTTATACGGGGTAATCCCTACCTATTAACTACATAAAATATATTTAAAAACCCCACTCCTCACTCCTGCATTCCACGAATCCCGGTCCATCCGCCATGGTGGGCTACGCGCCTATCAGCGCTTTGAGCCCACCCTACAGAAACTTTTCTACCAGGCAACCCACCTACATAAAATATATCCCTGCCCACCATAAGCCGTCTACAAACCCTCCATTTACGCCAATCACAAAACCGTAGGGTGGGCTCAAAACGAGCGCAGCGAGTGTAGCCCACCAGCAAGCCGCACCAACCCCTCATAAACAATCAACATAGTATAGCAAACCCCAAGCGCTGAAAGCGCGTCCCTTGAATAGCGAAGCGGGAAATCCGCGCAGCGGATGGAACGCTGGAGCGATGCCGCACAAGCCCTGCATAACCCCCCCCCAAACCTCATCCAACAATAACTGCCCACTGCCTTTTTCCATTCTCTTCAGAAACGAAAAAGGCGGCCAAGGCCGCCTTTTTCTTGGAGGATGAACTTCTTATTGATTCACCCGCTCCCGGAACATCAAATTCCCTCGGTTGGGGGGGCTGATTCCCCGGTCGCCCGGCATCCGTCCCATCTTCCAATTCAATTGCGGATTGAACCCGCCTGTCACATCGGTAAACGAGGCGGAGGGATTGGTCCGCAGATACAACGGAATGACGCCTTGAATCTTCACTTTCTCCCGCTTTCCCTGCACATCCGTCTCATACTCGATGGTGACTATAATCCGCACCGTCCCGGTATAGGGCATGGAGGGGAAGAAATAAAGAGGCTGACCCAGCACATCAGCCAAATCCAACCGCCGGGAAGAGACGGTGTTAAACACATCTCCCGTATCGGTGGTCGGCTGACTCAAAACTCCAATATTGCGCGAATTCGCCCCCGCGTCGATCGTGAATTCAATCGTCGCCTTGGGATCGATCGCCAATATATTCATCTTCTGCCCGTTCGACCCAATCACTTGCAAATCCAGGGCAACCTGCTTCTTACTGCCGGAATTGGTGTTCACAAAATCATCCGGACTCAGGGTCAGCATGGGTGGATTGGCAACCATCTGCACCGAGTCATGCCGCAACCCAGGCGTGGGCGTCGGGGTATAAATACCCGGCTGTAAGGTCGGAGTAGGCGTCGGAGAGGGTTGTGGCGTACCCGGAGTCGGAGTCGCTTCCGGAGTCGGTGTCGCCTCTTCCGTCGGGGTTACGTTGGTGTTGGGGTCGGTATTCGCGGTCAGTTGCACATTGTCAATATAGGCGATCGCGTCCGCCAAGGGCTGGCCTTGGTCATCCGTTGCCGCGATAAACTCGATCGTCAACCGGTACTCCGTTTTGCCACTGTCCGAGAGATCGCCCGGCATATCATCGATCTTGTAGGTATCCGCTTCGGTCCCCAGGGAAGGATCCAGCGGGAAATAATTCACATACCGGCCAAACGTCACCTTGATCTGCCCATTGGTTATCAAGCCGCAGAACCGCAGGTCAAACCGGGTATACAAATTATCGGTGGTGGGGATCTGCGAAATCGAATCCCCGTTCAGCAGCATCACCATCCCTCGCGGTTCGGTCTCGGTATCCGAGCGCGTGGCGTCGGCGATGAGTGTCCCGCTGCCACTCCAACTCCGAGGGGTTAATCCAATATCCGTCTCCAGAGCCGTCTGAAAATCGCCATTTCGGATCAGGGTCAGCACTTCATCCACATGGGCTACTTGGCATGTTTCATCCATCGGAACCAACGTCGGCGTTGGCTCTGGTGTTTGCCCATATCCGGGATAGACCAGCCCACCAAGGAGAAATAGGGTAAGGATAACGCTGTATACGTGCTTCATCATGACATCCTGTTTTTTTCTGGATTCAGCGCATCCGGGAACCATATCGATTCCCGGTGTGCCGCTCGTTCCCTGCGTCCGCCATGGATTATATCGTAAGCGAACGCTTTTTGTCATCATTTGTTCTGGCTTAGCGCTTGTACACGGTTTCAAACCGCCGCTGCGCCACAATATTGCCATCCGAATCAAAAATTCGTCCTTGGGTGATAATCCCAAACGCCCGGGACCGGACCGTGACCAGATTGGAGATCCGGTTCATCATTTCTTCCATATCTTCTGGCGTCAGTTGCCGCGCCAAAATCCGGGCAGTGTTGAGCCGTTCGCGCAGATCGCCCACGCCATCCGGCTGCCCATCCCAGTTGCGGTCAATACTCCGTGACAAGGCCTTGGAGAAACGCACACTCCGTTGCAAATGGGTGATTTGCGAGAACAGCGTCCCCAAATCGGGATACGGCCCATCATCCGGATACGATACCCCGGTCGCCAGGTACATATCCCGGAACTGCGAAACCCGCCGTTCCCGAACATCTTCCACCGTGAATTTGGATAAATAATCCTGGATATCATCAAAATCCTTGTAATATCGCAATTCACGGCCAGTCCCATAGACTTTGTAATCCGATATCGTATCCGCCTTGGTGTTGGTTCGGGTATAGGTACTCAGGAACAGATCATCATCCAGATCTTGCATCCCGAAATACATATCGTGGCCGCCGGGCTCCCGCCCTTCCAGGATGAAGTCCGCCACGATCGCGTTGAACTGGAACCGGTCTTGCAGCCGGGCCAGCTGGCCAGGCTCTTCCAGAGGGGTCGCCGGCAGAGCCATCAGCACTTCCCGCGGCGCGGTATTGATGTTGATCAATCCTGGGATCAGCGACTCGGTATAGGTGGTAATGATATCATACAGAATCGAGTACTGATTTTCCCATTGATCCAACCGCTCTCGCTGCGCCAGCCGCACCCGCGATTCATCATCCGATATCGCACGCATCCCCAACTCGGGATTCGTTAACGGGCGTGCTTGTGTAAACATCATATCTTCCAGCCGCTGGGGAATGATCGGCATGTTGACGGTTTCGAACCGGTTCCCCGTGAAGAGACGGGACAATTCACCAACCGTGGCCAACGGGCCATTCTTCACAAAGGCGGTGTTATCGATAATATCCAACTCATCCCGCGTCTGCCCGTTCAACTGCAAGCGGCGGCGTGGATAGGCGGGAACATAACCCGTGTTGTCCCAACCCGGAGTCCCACCCAGATATGCCAATTTGGCATCCGGTGCCGCTTGCAACTGGCTGGTATTGCGCCCAAAGAGTTCGATTCCCTTGAAGAAATAGTTATCGTCACCCAAGGCGCCCAGCGATGGATTGTAATCTTGCCCAGCCGCCGTCGCGACATAGCCGGCCAAGTTGTTGTTCACATTGTATGCGGTTTCTCCACCGCTGGTCGGGAATCCAATCGCACTCAAATCGGGACGGTCCACGGGATACACATACCCTTGCTCCGCGTTGTTCTCAGTTTCCGAAACAAACAGGGGCGAAATATCCCGCGTCGTCTTGCGAATAAACACGGTGATCTCTATTTTGGGCTCGTCCCCCGAGGTGTTATTCAGATCACTCCGCAACGCCTCGAACTGTTCCCGCAAATTGATCGTAAACGCCGTGTCACCGTTCCGCAGTTTCGAGAAAATAGGCAGAAACCGTTCGGACCGATCCACATACTTGGTCAACTGCACGCCCTTGTTGGCAGCGGTATAAATCTGCGGAACATCCAGCCGGGAAGTAGCCGCGGTATTGCCTGGGTTCACGATCGCGAACGCCGGCAGCACCATCACTTCGCCCACGGGCATATTGATATCTAAAACATCCCCGTTCGAAGCGACATAATTCCGGCCCAGCACCCGCACCGTCAGCTGATCATCCACATTGGGATCATACCCGGCGCGGATCAGTTCACGCAAACCCATCCGCCAAGTGAAGGCAGTCAGTTGCTTCTTGGCAGAAGCGATATCACCGCTTTTCACATCGCTGAAGTTCTCAAATCCGCCCAGCATCTGATAAAACCGGGTAATTTGCCCGCCGAGATTCCCGCTTCTTTTGGGGATAGCCGCTTCCCGCCCCATGGCGGTACTGTTTTCGAACAATTGAACCATCGCGAGCAGGTTCTTGTCGCTGTAATCCTTCGGGTACATATAAAAATCACCCAAGAAATCCCAGCCACCCCATGTCTTATCCACAAAACCCGCCAAAACCGAACCCGGACGGCGAATATCCGAAAACCGTGTCATATTGGCGTGATTCGGATCGGTATCGGTATACCCACCGATCGCACTCAACGCCAAATCGCCTTGATCCAGGGTAACCAGGGAAACAATCGCTTGCTTCGCATCCAGTTTGATCGACGAGGGAACTTTCCGTTCCGCACTCAGTACCCCAGAACGGCTGACCTTTAACTCGGTGTCAAACCAAGTCGGGTCGGACCGTTCAAACGATTCAAACCCTTTATATCCAGGCAGGGCAACCAGGTCGTAGTTGGCGGAATTGTTCGGAATATCCACGATCGCGTTGTTGAATGTGGTGCGGTACGTAAAACGATCGATATATCCGCCCGCCGGATCGTAGAGCGAAACTTGCTTCTCGGCGGGATTATCGGTCAAAATATCTTCCTGCACATCCACCAGCCGGAACCGCTGATCCAAAAGCGGCTGCGCGTTCAACTGGTAGCCGATGGTTGCGTCCTGCATCCGCGCCAGTTCCCGCTGCGCAATGGAGGGCTGAACAATATATTGCTCATAATTGGGGATCTGCGTCACCGGGAAATTATTTTGGCGCAAGAAATTAATCAAACCCACCTTGTCGAACGCCACCAGCAACTTGTTGTTTTCATT
>JAVFAP010000369.1:0-4824 GCA_034002445.1 bacterium
TCCCGAAAAGCAGACCTGTATTTTCGCTGGATGACAGCCGCGTGCGCGGCTGTCATCCTTGTGATCATGGCGGGGATTTTTGTGGAACTGGTTTCCAAGTCCTGGCTGTCGATCCAGCGATTTGGCTGGGCGTTTTTGGGATCGAGAGAGTGGAATCCGGTCGCGGAAGAATTTGGGGCATTGCCGTCCATCTATGGGACATTGGTCAGCACCGTGGTGGCGATGGTGCTGGCGGTTCCCATGGCTCTCTTGATCGCTCTTTTTTTGGTGGAACTGGCGCCGCCGCAAATCGGCCATCCGGTCGGAGTGGCGATTGAACTCCTGGCGGCGGTCCCGAGCATTATTTATGGGATGTGGGGTTTGTTTGTTTTTTCTCCTTACATGGCCGATCATATCCAACCTTTTCTGAACGAAACCGTGCAGCCGATCCTGGACCGTGTTTTCTTCGGGTATCTGCCCCTCTTTGAGGGGGCGCCGATAGGGATCGGGATGCTGACGGCGGGGATTATTCTGGCGTTGATGATTCTGCCTTTCATGACCGCCATTACCCGAGATGTGCTGCGGATGGTTCCGCCCGTCTTGAAGGAATCGGCCTACGGGATGGGCTCGACCACATGGGAAGTGACCTGGAAGGTGAGTATCCCATATGGAATTCACGGCATCATCGGGGCGTTGTTTTTGGGGTTGGGCCGAGCGATCGGAGAAACCATGGCGGTGACGTTTGTTATTGGGAATACGCCCATTCTCTCCGGTTCCCTCTTGGACGCGGGGCAATCGATTGCCTCGACCCTGGCCAATGAATTCGCGGAAGCGTCCGAACCACTGTATCTCAGTGCGCTGATCGAGTTGGCGTTGATACTCTTTTTGTTGACCTTCGTGATCCAAATTGCTTCTCATCTCTGGCTGAAGCGGGTCAGCCGTCATTTGGAGGGCCGGGGATGATCGCACGATCCTTATTGCGACGGAAACTGTGCAACTACACAATTAATGGCATTGCCGGATTGGCTTCGCTGGTGGGGCTCTTTTTTCTGGCGTGGATTTTGGTGGAGATTCTCGCCCGGGGCGGCAAGGCGATCAACTGGTCTTTCTTTACCGAACTGCCATCCCCCGCAGGGGTGGAAGGGGGAGGGCTGGTTCACGCGATCTACGGGACGTTTGTCCTCACCGTATTGGCGACGCTATTGGGTGTGCCGGTGGGGATGCTGGCGGGGGTTTATCTGGCGGAGTTTGGCATGGGAACCCGGCTGGCAGCGCTGGTCCGGTTTTTCTCCAACATCTTGATGGGGACGCCATCGATTATCGTCGGGGTGTTTGTGTATACCTTGCTGGTGATCCCGATGCAGGGATTTTCGGGGTATGCGGGCGCGGTCGCGCTCGCGATTCTAATGCTCCCGCTGGTGGCGCGCACGACGGAAGACATGCTGAACCTGGTCCCCAATCAGCTGCGGGAGGCGGCACTGGGTCTAGGCGCGCCGCGCTGGCGGGTGACATTGCAGATTGTGTTCCGGGAAGCGCGGTCTGGGCTCCTGACCGGCGTGTTGCTGGCGGTTGCCCGGATTAGCGGGGAGACCGCGCCGCTGCTGTTTACCGCGTTGAACTACAACTTCTGGAAGACATCGCTGCAAGGCCCCATGCCCAACCTGACGGTGACGATTTACAACTACGCCATGTCACCCTTCGAGAATTGGCAGCAATTGGCGTGGGGAGGGGCGTTGTTGATCACGGTATCGGTGCTACTGCTGACGGTGCTGGCCCGCTTTTGTGTTCGAGGGAGAAAAGGATCATGATACCCATGATGAAGATAAGGGAAGAGCAAAGCCTGTATACAGAGCGTATTTATGAAAAGAGGGAGAGTCCTATCCAGCCCATGCCATCCAAAGCCACGGTCCCCAGTAAAGTTTCCGTCCGCTCGCTGAACTTTTATTATGGAAAAAATCAAGCGTTGTTTGATAACTCGATAGAGATTGTCGAAAACAAGGTGACGGCGGTCATCGGCCCGTCTGGCTGTGGCAAGTCCACGCATCTGCGGGTGTACAACCGGATTTTTGAACTGTACCGGGAACAGCGGGCGGAGGGGGAAATCCGGATCGATGGGCAGAATATATTGGATCCAAGCGTGGATGTTTTAAAATTGCGACAGAAAATCGGCATGATCTTTCAGAAACCCACGCCATTCCCCATGAGCATCTACGAGAATATCGCGTATGGGCTGCGTCTGCACTTTAAAATGTCCCGGAGTGAGATGGATGGCCGGGTCGAGCAGGCGTTGAAAGCGGCGGCGCTGTGGGATGAGGTGCATGGAAAACTCAACCAGCCTGGCACGGCGCTCTCTGGGGGGCAGCAGCAGCGGTTATGTATCGCGCGAACCCTGGCGGTGGAGCCGGAAATTATCTTGATGGATGAGCCCTGTTCGGCGATTGATCCGATCGCCACCGCCAAGATTGAAGAATTGATCGAAGAATTGAAAATCAAGTATACTATATGCTTGGTGACCCATAACATGCAGCAAGCCGCCCGGGTTTCAGACTATACGGCGTTCTTTTTTCAAGGCCGGATTGTTGAATATGGCGAAACGGGCCAGATCTTCCAGAAGCCAAAAGAAAAGAAAACAGAAGAGTACATCACTGGCCGTTTTGGCTGAGGATGTGCTCAATTTGCCAACCCTGCGGAAAAAACCAGGAACCAGGCATGATTCCCCCAGGGCCGTGATTGGCCCGGGGAGTCATGGAGCGAATGAAGAAGGGGATCCTTATGTCGTCCGTATTACGTCGCGAGATTGAACAACTGAAAAAGATGCTGCTTTCGGTGGGGGCGATGGTGGAGGACGCGATCGCCAAGGCGATTTACGCACTCAAGCAGCGGGATGTGGTGTTGGCGGAAGCGATCATTAAAGCCGACCGGGAAATCGATGCGATGGAGGTCAGGGTGGAGGAAGAGTGCCTGAAGATTTTGGCCTTGCATCAACCGGTTGCCCAGGATTTGCGCTTTGTCGTCGCGGTGATGAAAATCAACAATGATTTGGAGCGGATGGGGGATCTGGCGGCGAATATCGCGAAACGCACCCGTTATCTGGCCGCGCAGCCCTCGCTGGGATTGCCGCTGGATTTCGCGGGGATGGCGGCGAAATCGCAGGCGATGGTGAAGCGTTCGCTGGATGCCTTGGTCAATGGTGATCCCGTCTTGGCGCGGCAAATTCTGAAAGATGATGACGCCGTGGACCGGATGCGGAAAGACATGGAAGACTTGGTCCTGACCGAGATTCAACTGCGGCCGCAGTTCACCACCCACCTCTTGAAACTGGCCTCAGTGGCCCGGCACCTGGAACGTCTGGCGGATATGGCCACCAATATCGCCGAAGATGTGATCTATATGGTGGAAGGCGAGATTATCCGTCATAAAGACGCGTTAAGTGAATAGTTTCAAAACTGGATCGGATCGTTCCTCCCCTGGTTTTTTGGTTGCCCCCTATCCTCCGTCATTAATTTTCGATTTCTTTTTCTTATCCACTATAAAAAACTGGAGAGTTTGGTAAAAATCTAATTGTTTAAGATTAGAGGATAGGAGAATACCCCTGCTTCCTCCGGTTGTGGTATGGAGTATCCTGGATTCCAAGGATACGATCATCCTTTTGATGATGGTTAATGACAACCCAGAAACATGGGATGCCATGTTTGGATTGTCTGATGGAGGCCGTTTTCGAAATAACAAGGGGGTATGATACAAGGATGAATCGTGACAATGTGACGGAAAAGATTCTTATCGTAGATGACGAATCCTCCATTTTAGACTTGTTTTCCATTTGGCTAGAAGAAATGGGGTATGTTTGTAAGGGCGCCAGCAATGCAAAAGAGGCCATCCAGTACTTAGATGAAGAGCCGTTTGCCCTGGTCATTTCCGATATCAATATGCCCGGGATGACGGGGATCGAGTTGTTGGGGCATGTGAAATCGTGCTACCAGGACGAAAAAGCAGTTCTGCTGGTTACGGCAATTCATGACAGGGAATTGGCCATCCAAGCGTTGCGCATGGGGGCCTATGGGTATTTAACCAAGCCTGTCGATCAGAACGAAATGATCGTCAATGTGGTGGATGCGCTGGAACGGCGGCGCCTCGTTCTTCTCAGCAATTCCTATCAAAAAAGTTTGGAGGCCGAGGTCCGCAAGCAGACCGAAGCGATCCGCATGCGGGAAGAGGAAATTTCATTGCGGCTCATCGCGGCGGCGGAATACCGGGATGACGAAACCGGTGAACATATTCGCCGGATGGGGCTGATTGCGACCGAGTTGGCGAAAAGCGCGGGGATGGCGATGACCGATGTGGACAATCTGCGAATTGCCGCACCCATGCATGATATCGGCAAGATTGGAGTTCCCGACCATATCTTACGGAAGCCTGGGAAACTTACGGTGGAAGAGTTTGCCATCATCAAGAGGCACACGATTATCGGGGCGAAAATTCTGGACGGCTCGGATATCCCCTTGCTCCAGATGGGGCGGGAGATTGCCATGTACCACCATGAGTGGTGGAACGGCAATGGCTACCCGGAGGGGCTTAAGGAGGAAGAGATTCCCCTCTGTGCGCGGATCGTGAGTATCGCGGATGTGTATGACGCCCTGCTTTCACCTCGTGTTTACAAGCCTGCCTTTTCAGAAGAGGTTGCCTTGGAGATGATGATCAAGGAGCGGGGAACGCACTTTGATCCCACCCTGTTTGACCTCTTTCTGTCGATTTTGCCAAAAATCAGCGCGTTGCGGGATTCGGTCTGAGCCGGGGGGGAGAGGCCTTCGGTGGCAAGACGGATCGGGCTATCTATGGGGCAAGAAA
>JAVFAP010000370.1:0-4820 GCA_034002445.1 bacterium
GATCCCGATTGCTGCGCCCATTGCGGCAGCAAGAAAATTCACCAGGATGACGATGTGCTGGATACCTGGTTTTCTTCCTCCTTATGGCCGTTTTCTACCATGGGCTGGCCAGAGCAAACCCCAGAACTCCAGAAATTCTTCCCCACGACAACACTAGTCACCGCGCACGACATCATCTATTTCTGGGTCGCCCGCATGATCATGATGGCGCTGTATATCCAGAAAGATATCCCATTCAGCGATGTGTACATTACCGCGCTGGTCCGGGACGCGCAGGGCCGCAAGATGTCCAAATCACTGGGGAACGCGATCGATCCCATCGATTTGATCGAGAATTTCGGTGTGGATTCGGTCCGTTTCACCCTGGCGATCATGGCCGCCCAGGGGCGCAACATCAACCTGGCAGAAGAACGCATCGAGGGCTACCGTAACTTCACCAACAAAATCTGGAACGCCAGCCGCCTGATTCTTTCCACCATCGAGGAAGGTGAAAGCCTGGGTGGGATCATTGATGATTCCCAACTGCAATGGCCAGACCGCTGGATTTTGTCTCGTTTGCAACACGCTATCGCCGCGGCCCGCAAGGGGATGGAAGAGTATAAATTCAACGACGCCTCCGAGGCCCTCTATCAGTTTGTATGGCATGAATACTGTGACTGGTACCTGGAACTGATCAAACCCCGCTTGTATGGAGACGACGAAAATGCCAAACGGGTGGTGAAACGCGTCGCCTTGCAGGTATTGGAAACCGCGTTACGCGCTTTGCACCCCATGATCCCCTTCCTGACCGAAGAACTGTGGCAAGTGCTCAAGACGTTGGGAATGACCGAGGATCACCTCAGCATTTCCCAATGCGCCTATCCCCGCGCGGATGAAACCAAGATCGAAGCGGAATTGGAAAAAGATGTGGAAATCTTCCAGCAGGTCTTGTACACCATCCGCAACATCCGTGGCGAGCTGAATGTCGCCCCCTCGGCCGAAACCACGGTGGAATTCAAAATTCAGTCGGCGGAGCACAAAGCCTTCTTGCAGGCATATTACCCCCTCATTTCTTCCCTGTGCAAGATCAACAAAGAATTGATCTCTGGCGAAGATTTGCATCCCAAGGCCGCTTCCTCGGTCGGGATGGTTAGCGGCATCGAGATTCGCGTCGATTGGCCCGCCGAAGTGGAAGAAAAAGAAATCCAGCGGTTGGAAAAACAAGTGGAACAATTGGCGAAGGTGATTGTGTCCCGGGAGAAAAAATTATCCAACGCCAACTTTGTAGACCGGGCTCCCAAAGACGTCGTGGAACAAGAAAAAGCCCGGTTTGAAAGCGAAAAACAAGAATACGAACGCCTCTCCCATCAATTGGAACTACTCACCGCAAACCGCGCGTAAACCCTCACCAGGGCTGGCCTTCCAAGGCCAGCCCTGAATTCTTTCATGATGGCAACCCAGCTCATCCGATTTTTCAAATAGTTACACCGGGAAAGCCCAGCTGGAACAAAATAAAAAAACAAGACATTCCAAGGTGCGAAATTTAGGAATTGATTCCCCCATCCCTTGGATTCCCTTCCTGTAAAAATTGTTTTAAAATGATTGGGTATGTACTCGAGATGAACTCACAGCAGGAGGTTTCCATTGTGTGTCCAACAAAACGTGTTGTGGAAATGGCGTTGGTGGGAATTCAAGATATCCCAACCCTCCCCAGTGTATTCCAACAGACGCAACAATTATTGCATTCCGAGAAAACGTCCGCCCAGGATATTGCAAAAATTATTAGTGAAGATTTATCCTTGACCACCAAGATTCTCAAAAGCGCCAATTCCGCGTATTACTCCACCGGGAACGTCCGGGTCAGTTCGATCCAGCAAGCGATTGTCCGGCTGGGGTTTAACGAAATATGCCGCCTCTGCTCTTTCCTGGCCATCGTCGAAAAATTCAAGGGAATGGGCAAGAACCTGGATCATGCCAATTTTTGGAAACACAGCCTGGCCAGCGGACTCACCGCCCAGTATATCCACCGGCTGGTGGGGAAAGATACCGGGGTAGACGATAACGATCTCTACGTCGCCGGACTGTTACATGATCTGGGGATTTTGATCATGGATCAGTTTTTCCCCCAACAATTTACCCAAATCACCGAACAATTCGATAAAACCAAGGAGCGGTACGATCAAGTCGAATTGGATATCCTGGGGATGGATCATGCCGAAATTGGAGCCTATCTCCTCGATCAATGGAATATTCCGGTCCTTGTGGGGCAGTCCGTCCTCCATCATCATCGCTATCGCGAGGCGGAACCGGCCTATGCGTACACCGCAGCGGTTATTCATGTCGCCGAAGTACTCTGCTCCAATCACAACCTCCGCCACCGCTTGGATCCCCCCGTGCGGCCCCTGGAAGAGGATGCCATTGCGCAAGCTCGCCTCAACCCCGCCCTACTGCAAAAAGTCGAGAAATTTGTGGATGAAAAAGCGGTCCACTGCGACATCTCTCTTTAATCTTCCTTTAAACACCCCAACACCCTCACCCAATCGGTGGGGGTGTTGTATTTTCTTTGCCTTCCACTTTCTCCGGGAATGTATTCCTGCGCCAATTATGGTATAAGAGAATTCAACTTATTGCTGTGAAGGAGAGAAAAATGAAGACGGTGCGTATTTTCAGTTCTTTTTTGGGATTTTTATTGTTGTGTCTTGGGGGCAATTCATCTGTAATCGCGGAGATATCCCAAAGGGAGTATAACGGGCCCTATACCGGGGCGAATCTCAACCGCCTGGCGTTCCCACTCGGTGGAATTGGCACCGGGATGGTTTGCTTGGAAGGCTCGGGCGCCCTGTCCCATGTCTCGGTCCGGAATCGCATGGATGTCTTCCATGAACCATTCCAGTTCGCCGCCATCAGCATCAAGGGCGAAGCCGGCAAGGCCCGTGTTGTGGAAGGCCCGGTGCCTGGCTGGAAAATCTTTGGCGCTCCAGGCACGGGCAATGGCGCGGGCGACCGCACCTATGGCTTCCCCCGCTTTCCAGAAGCCTCCTTTTTGGCCCGCTTTCCCTTCGGGACGGTGCGGTTGCACGATGAAAAAATGCCTCTCAACGTAGAAATCACCGGCTGGAGCCCTTTTATTCCGGGTGATGAAGACAACTCAAGTTTGCCCGTCGCCGCGCTGGAGTACCAATTCACCAACACCACCAACGAACCGTTGGAAGCAATTTTCTCTTACCACGCCGTCAACTTCATGCGGATGGGGAATGAGGGAAATAGTGTACAGCCCTTCGATAACGGCTTTGTCCTTTATCAGGAAGGGACCGAAGCCAATCCCGAATATGAAGGCGCCTTTGCTATTTTCACCAACGACAACCAAACCGTTATCGACCATGGCTGGTTCAAGGGCGGATGGTGGGATGCCCGCACCCTCATTTGGGAAACCATCGCCTCGGCCTCGATACTCGCCAATCCACCCCAAACCGGCTCCGTCCCCGGCGCCTCGCTCTATGTCCCGCTCTCGTTGCAACCCAATGAATCCAAGACATTGCGCCTGATGTTGTGCTGGGTTGTTCCTAAAACCAATATCCGCATCGGAGAAGATCCCGAAGGAACGGTCTGCGAAGGCGGCGCTTGCTGCCCCACTTCTCAATTTCATACGCCCTGGTATGCGGGGAAATTTGGCAGTATCACCGAAGCCGCCCGCTATTGGATCCGCCATTATGACGACCTACGCCACAATAGCGCCCTCTTCCGGGACGCGTTTTACGGCATGAGTTTGGCCCCGGAAGTGCTGGAAGCCATCGCCGCGAACCTCACCATCCTCAAGTCGCCCACCGTGCAGCGCCAGGCGGATGGCCGACTGTGGTGCTTTGAGGGATGCAACGATACCAGTGGCTGCTGCCACGGCTCTTGCACTCACGTGTGGAATTACGCCCAAGCCATCGCCCACCTTTTCCCCAGCCTGGAGCGCAGTCTGCGCGAAACTGAGTTCACAGTCAGCCAGGACGAGACCGGGCATCAGACCTTCCGCACCAATCTGCCCATCCGGCCCACCAAACATACCTTCCACGCCGCCAGTGATGGCCAGTTGGGCGGAATCATGAAGGTCTACCGGGAATGGCGCATCTCTGGCGATACGCTGTGGCTCAAATCTCTCTGGCCCAAAATCAAAGCCAGCATGGATTATGGCATCGCCACCTGGGATCCCCGGGAAAAGGGGGTGCTGGAAGAACCACACCACAACACCTACGATATCGAGTTCTGGGGGCCAGACGGCATGTGCTCCAGCTTTTACCTCGGCGCCTTGCAGGCATTTATCGAGATGGGCAAGGCCATGGGAGAAGATTGGACCCGCTACCAGAGTTTGCTAGAGAAAGGCAAAGCCTTCTTGGAAACCCAACTCTTCAACGGCGAGTATTTCATCCAGAAGATTCAAACCGACGGCCTTAGCAATCCCTTCCACCCCATCGACGCGTCCGGCAGCGGACCCGGCTACGCGGCAATTGTGGAACAACTGAACCAGCAAGGCCCCAAGTATCAGTATGGCGACGGCTGCATCTCGGATGGAGTTCTCGGCTTTTGGATCGCGGAAATGTGCGGATTGAACCAGTCCATCGTGGATGAAGCAATGATCCAAAAACATCTTCTCTCCGTTTACCAGTACAACCTCAAACACGATCTCTCCGAGCACGCCAACCCGCAGCGTCCCTCCTACGCGTTTGGGAACGAGGGCGGTTTGCTGCTCTGCACCTGGCCCAAGGGCAGTTCTCTCTCCCTCCCCTTTGTCTACAGTAATGAAGTGTGGACAGGGATCGAATACCAGGTGGCCGCCCATCTCATGCTGCAAGGCG
>JAVFAP010000371.1:0-4817 GCA_034002445.1 bacterium
ATGGCCCGGCGAATCGGGAATCGAGGCTTCCGGTTTCGCGAAGTCGTCCTTCTTCTCACCTTTAACGTAAATTTCATGTTTGGAGTAATTGGTAACGAGAGTGGCTTCGGAACCAACAAAAACCGCCCCGATGCTGCCCATGTGTTCGTAGCCTGGGTATGGATTGGGCTGGACGCTCCAGAGCAAGGTCAGATCGGGATATTCATACTGGACATCCAGATAATTGGGCGTTTCCGCATTGTCATCGGTCCCTTCGCGGCGGCCGGTGGCGGAAACGCTGATGGGGGCTTGCAACGCCAGGGCCCAGTAAACCACATCCGTGATGTGGCACCAGAAGTCCATAAAATCGCCGCCGGAGTAATCCCAGAAATATCGGTAATTGAAATGCGACCGGTTTTGGTTATAGGGCCGTTTGGGGGCAGGCCCAAGCCAGAATTCATAATCCAGTTCCTGGGGCGGCTCGGCGTTGGCCGGTGTGCCAATCCCCTTGCTGGAAGATTGATGCCAGCAATAGACTTTCGAGATTTTGCCCAGGTTGCCCGATTGCACCATCTCCACCACGCGGCGGTAGTTGGGCATGTCATTATGGATATGGTTCCCCATCTGGGTGATGCGTTGGCCCTTCTTGGCGGCTTCGACCATCGCCCGGCCTTCGCCGATCGAATAGCACAGCGGCTTTTCGACAAACACATCCTTGCCCGCATTACAGGCGGTGATAAAGGGGAGTGCATGCCAATGATCGGGGGTTGTCACCACCGCGGCATCGATATCATTGCGTTCCAGCAGTTTCCGAAAATCACGATACCCCTCGGGTTTGTATTCTTTCCGTTTTTCCACCTCGGCGAGGCCCTGGTCCAAGTGGGATTGATCGATATCGCAAATACCGGCAACATGAACATCCTCATGCTGCATGAACTGGGTCAACCGGCCGGTCCCCATCCCCCCGATGCCGATAAAGCCCATGGAAATTTTGTCATTGGCGGATCCTTGGGCTAAAACCCGGTATTGCGCGGCGGTGAGAGCCAGCGCGCAAGTCGACGTTTTCACAAACGTTCTTCGATTCAGTTTACTCATTATTCATCTCCTCAGATTCAATCAGCGTAAGTGTTTCACTCGCACGTTACGGTATTGGATATCCCCATCATAATTCTGGAAACCTATGTAGCCGCTGCGGGGCCGTAATTTCAGGCCTGCCGCTTCGGTAGTGGATTTGGCATATTTCTCCTCGTCCAAATCGGCGTCGACAATGGGGGTACCGTTAACGTAGATCGTTAAGCGGGCTCCATCGGCTATAATTTGCATAGTTTGCCAGGTCCCTGCTTCCTTGGTCGCCCGTTCGGAGGGGGCAATTTCATGATAGACCGAACCGGTCTTCTGCCACGGCTGCAAAGGTCCCCAATGGGTGGCGTCATCATCCAGAATCTGGATTTCCATGCCGGTGTAGGCACCATCGCCTTGGCCGGGATGGCGGATAAAAACCCCGCTGTTGCCTTCCTGGGGAACCAGGAAATCCAGTTTGAGATTAAAATCGCCATAGTCTGGCGTGGTGGTTCCGATCCATCCCCCGGCCGCACCCGAGCAGATCAATACAACGTCTTCCGTCAATTGCCAGGCATCCTGGGGACCGGCATGGACTTTTAAAAACCGGAACCCTTCCTCTTCTTTTTCCAACAGGTTGGTATACCCCAGTTCCTGAACGCGGATGTTACGGAACTCGAATGCGCGGTTTTCGGTTTGAATCCCAATATAGCCTTCTTCCGGTTCAATGAAATCGGCTTCCCACACTTTTTCGCCATTGATGAAAAGAACTGCTTCTTCCCCCTTGGCCTCGATACGGAATGCAGCCCATTCCCCCACTGCGGGCCCTTCGACTTCGGATTTGATCATCGGCCGGTATCCCCGCACCAAGGTCCCCCAAGCATCCTGCTTGAGGTTGATCTGAAACCCGGTGTCGGGCCAGGGTTTGCCTTCCAGGCCGGCACGGATGAAGACCCCACTGTCATAGTTTTCCACCAAGGGTTTGCACTCAAATTCCAGAATAAAATCATCATATCGCTGGTCGGTCCGCAACCAGCCCATGCCTTCGATCAGATGCAGGTTGGAATCGCGGACATCAAACTGGACCTCATGAACCCCTGTCCACCCTGCCAAATCATGCTGGTTGAAGAGAGGAATCCAGGATTCGTCCGCCCCCGCGGCCAGGGAGAGACTGCATGTGAATCCAATCAGGAAAAGGGGAGAATAGAAACGTTTCATAAAAAAACAGCCTTTCGTTCAATAAAAATGGCTCATTCTCGCCAGCATAGCATAGTCTGAAAAAGAAATCATTCTGTCCCAGAGGCCGAAATCGAATTTGTCGAATAAATCAAAAAAATTGGGGATGGACTCGTTTTTCCACTAGGCGGGAACACAAATCAGACTTATCATTTAGGTCTACCAAGCTGAGAAGGAAGAAAACTATGCAGGCTTTAGGATTGATCGAAGTGGTTGGACTGGCCGGTGCCATCGAAGCCGCCGACGCCGCGGTGAAGAATGCGGAATCGGTCGTCAGCCAAATTGAATACGCCGATAAAGGGTATGTAACCGTCAAGTTATTGGGTGGTGTGGCGGATGTGCAGGCCGCCGTGGAAGCCGGTGCGGCTGCCGCCAGCCGGATTACCCAACTGATCGCCGCCCATGTGATCCCCCGCCCCCACGAGGAAGTGGATAAACTGGTGCATTACAAACCCGAAATGACCTCCGCGGGTATGGATGTCCTGATGAAGAACCCACCCCAGGCCGCCCCTAAAAAGGTAGCCCCAAAACCACCCAAGAAATAATTTTTTTACCAGAAAACCCCAGACCACAGCCACCGTATATTAGCTGTGGTCTTTTTTTATACACCAAAAACCAAAGCATCGCTTCGTTACACTAAATCATTTTTCTGAAAATATATTTGACAATTCAATCCTTTCGTGATAAAGTATCCCCTGCATACTTACCCAGGTAAGATTGTGAAAGAGTAAGAGAATGGGAGTTACGCCGATGCGAAAGTTGTTCGCTTCAAATCCCCCCATGTCCGCCGCCCAGAAAGAGGCGGAACAGGAGGCGATCCGCCTCTTGACCTATGCGCAGGAGTTGCTGATGGAAGACGAAAACAATGTGGAAGAAGCGCAGCGGATTCGGTTTGAAGTCACGGAAAAGTTGTTGCCTTCCCGCAAGATGTTTATCGTCGGCGATCATCCCAAAAGCCTGTTGAAGGATGTCGATACCCGCATCCGCCATGCCTATATCCGCTACTACCGCGATATCCAAAACCGCCTGATCGAGGAAAAAATTCAGCGCGAAAACCAAGCCAACGATCACAGGCCTCATTCTAAAAAAATCGAATCGGTTCCGGTTCCTCCCCGATCCCGTGCGGACAATGCCAGACAGGCTGGACTGGAAAGCGAACTCGCGGACCGTGTTTTGAACGCAAACCGGCACAGTTCTTACGATTACCGGAAACTCGATCAGGAGATCGATTTGCGTTATGCCAAGGCCGCTAAGCGGTCCGCCTTTTTATACCTGACTTCCGTGGGCTGGATTCTATTCTTTCTAAGCGGGACGTTCGCACTGGCTTTGATTCTGCGCTCGATCTTTGGTGAAAACACGCTGTATACGGCGTTTCATTGGTTGTACCTCTAGGCTAAATGGGTTCATGAAAAAGTTATATTCTCCCCCTCGTCCCCGTTAATTTGGCGAGGGGTTCTATTTAAGATACCAAGTACTAAACCGATTCGTGAAATAAGGGAGAACCAACCGTGAGTTTATTGGGTATCGATGTCGGCACCACCGGGTGCAAAGCCGTCGCGTTTAATGAGGAAGGGAAGATTTTGTCTTCCGCGTATCGGGAATATCCCCTGCATTCTCCCAACCCAGGCTGGGCGGAACTGGATGGGGACCGGGTTTGGAAGGATATCAAAGCCTGCTTGGCGCAAGTCGCTGCCGAAACCAAGGGGGATCCAATCCAAGCCCTCGCGGTATCGTGCCAAGGCGAAGCGGTATCACCGGTCGACGCCGAGGGGAATATCCTGGCCAACGCCATTGTGAGTTTCGATAACCGCACCGAACCCTACGTTTCCACCTGGGAAGAAAAATTCGGTCGCGAAAAAATCTTTCAGAAATCCGGCCAGCCCCTGGCCTCGCTGTTTACCGCCCTGAAACTGAGCTGGATGAACGAACACCAACCCGAGGTGATGAAACAAACCCGCTACATTCTGGGCTTTGAAGATTTGGTGATGTTCAAATTGGGCATGCCGCCGACCACCGATTATTCCCTCGCCGCGCGCACCATGCTTTTTGACGTGGTGCAAGAACAATGGAACGACGAGTTTTTGGATTTCTTGGGCTTGGACCGATCCGCCATGCCGGAAGCCAAGCCATCAGGAACCCTGGTGGGTGTCATCCCCGATGCCATCGCCGACGAAATCGGCCTGCCCCATGGCGTCAAGGTGGTCACGGGCGGGCATGACCAGCCCTGCCAAACCCTGGGCGCGGGCGTGATCGAATCCAACGTGGCCGCGTACGGCATCGGGACGGTCGAGTGCATCGGTCCCGCCTTCGACCACCTGCTGCTCAACGACGTGATGCTGTCCAACAACATTTGCTGCTACCACCACGCGTGCCCCAACCTCTACATCGCATTGGTTTATAATTTCACCGGGGGCAGTTTGTTCCGCTGGTATCGCGATACCCTGGGACAAGATGAATTGCGCCGGGCCAAGGAAGTGGGCAAGGATGTTTACGAAATTTTATGCGCGGAAGCGGCGGATCAACCCACCGGGCTGTTGGTTCTA
>JAVFAP010000372.1:0-4814 GCA_034002445.1 bacterium
GAAGGGACAAAAAGTGCTGGAATACATGGGGAGCGTCTCCCCGGCGATGGGGATGATCGGCACCCTCGTCGGCTTGGTTCAGATGTTAGGCAACCTCAGCGATCCCAACACCATCGGGCCATCGATGGCAGTGGCGCTGTTGACCACCCTCTACGGCGCCATGATTGCCAACACCGCCTTCATCCCTCTGGCAGGGAAGCTCAAAGCCAAGTCGGCCGATGAAATATTGATTAAAGAGGTCGCCATCGAGGGCGTTATGTCCATCCAGTCCGGGGACAATCCGCGGATTCTCGAACAAAAGCTGCTGGCCTTCCTTGCGCCCAATATCCGGCCGCCGCAGGAAGAAAAATAACGATTTGTCCGAGAGCACAATCCATCCCCAATCAGCCAAGAAAGCCAGGTAGAAACGCATGCCCAAAAAAGAAGAAAAATCCGCCGGCGCCCCAGAGTGGATGTGTACTTTTTCCGACATGATGTCGTTACTGCTATGCTTCTTCGTTCTTTTATTCTCTCTTTCCACCATCGAGAAAAAAAAGATGATCCAAGCCAGTGGCTCCCTGCGCGCGGCGTTCGGAGGCCTCCCCGCGCCCTATATTACCGAAACGATTCCCGACAAACATACCAAGGAAGAAATGTCTCGTCCCGCGCAGCCCGAACGGCGTAAGTTCTATGCCAAGGACGAACTGGTCCGCATCGAACAGAGCAAAGTCCACGCTATGAATCTGCAAGATGTGGTCCAGGTGACCGGGACCGAACAAGGCATTACCTTTCGCCTGTCCGGCGATGCGTTTTTCGAAGTGGGTCAGTACAATCTCACCGCCGACGCCCTAAGAAGGTTACAAGGGATCGCCGAGGCGCTGATCAATTTTCCATCCAATCCCATCCGGATCGCGGGCCACACCGATAGTTCCCGCCGTGCCGACAATCCCGAAACCAATTGGATGCTTGCCTCTCGGCGGGCCTTCGCGGTGCTGGAATATTTTCGGGATTATGGCAGCGCGATGGGCCAAATCAGCCCGGACCGCATGAGTTACGAATCGTTTGGGGAATTCAACCCCATCGCCGACAATGAAAAACCCATCGGCCGTGCGATGAACCGGCGGATCGATGTCACCTTGATCCAGACAGACGATGGCTTTGGCACCTATTTCGACAATGAGACAGTCAAAAATCCTCGAACTCCACTCTTTAAAAAAGAGACCCCGACTCCATAGAGGACCCGATCGTGCCCAAAAAACGAAAAGATGACAGCCCCAGCGGCGCCCCGGAATGGATGTGTACTTTCTCGGACATGATGTCTCTTCTCCTATGTTTTTTTGTATTGCTGTTTTCCATGTCCACTATCGAGAAGGTTAAATTTCAGCAAGCCATCGGATCGATCCAGGGAGCCCTTGGCCGGATCCCAACCTTCTTCAATACGTCCTATATCGAACCCCTTTCGGTCGAACCCCAAAAAGTGGAGCCATTGCAACGAACTAAAACCCTGCAGCGCGCCAAAGAGGCAATCGCCCAAAAAGCCCGGAACAAGCTGACAGCGGAAGAGCGGACGAAAGAGGTGGTGGTGGAGGGAGTGGATGAGGGAATCCGTTTTTCCATTTCGGGCCGCATTCTGTTCCAATCCGGTTCCGCCCTCTTGAGCGAAGAAGGCCAAAATGCCCTGTTGCATGTCGCCGAAACGCTGAACGACTTTGATAATCTGCGGGTGCGGATCGAAGGCCACACGGATACCAATCCAGTTCCAGCCGGATCGCCCCTGGGTGACAATTGGCGGCTGGCGGAAGCACGGGCGTATGCGGTCTTGCTTTTTTTCCGCGACAAAGGGGGCATTCGCCAGGAGCGGCTCAGTTTTATGTCCTGCGGCCCCTACCGCCCCCGTTTTCCCAACGACACGGAAGAAAACCGGGCCCTGAACCGGCGGGTTGAAATTGTCCTGCTGCAAGGGCACAATTCCGAAGTGATTACCGGCGAACTGCAAGGTTCCAAAGAGCCCAGCATCAATCTGGATAAAGACCAGTTTCTCCCCAATATTCGGCGAGAAAACTAGGGGATCAACGAGGCCTTTCTTTTGAGCCCATCCATCTTCGAACAAAACCTGGAAGCACTGCATCGGGACAACCCCTCCCTAGCGGATGTGATTCGTCACACCAATTTGCAGGGCTTCCCCGCGGAATTAATCCCAACCAAGACACAAGCCCCCTCCTTGCGGGTCACACCGCCAGACCAGACCGCGCCGGTTCTGCTCCACAGTGCCTACGATCCACTCCGCGAAGCCCAGCGTTGGGTTGACGGGCTGGCGATCCCATCGCAGACCAACGTCATTCTTCTCGGAATGGGTCTTGGATATCCGCTGTGGATGCTGGCAAAACAAAAAAGCGCCCAGATTCGAAACTTGCTGGTCATCGAAAAAGATCCCCGCATCTTCTTGCTGGCGCTGCAAATCCTGGACTGGCGCCCGCTTCTATCCCGGCCCCATGTGCATTGGCTTGTGGGTCTCACCCCCTCGCAGATTATCGAACAAATCAGCAACGAAACCTGGACCGATATCCTGTTGCACAACTGCAGACTCTGCCTGCACGACCCTTCATCCATAGTCAATCCCGGTTACTACAAAGAGGTCCATCAGATCCTCGTCGAGACGATCGCGCATGAGGAGGTGAATATCCGCACGACCTTCGAAAACCGGGGGCGGAATCAGTTCAATCTATTCATGAACCTGCCAGGGCTGCTGCGAGGCTATACCCCCAAGGCGTTCCAAAACCGGTTTGCGGGCTGGCCGGCCCTTGTCGCCGCCGCGGGCCCCTCGCTGGACCGCAACATCCACCACCTGCATTCCATCGCGGACCGGGCGGGGTTGTTCATCGTCGATACCGCGCAAAAAACCTTCGCCAGACATCGTATCCCCGCCGACGCGGTGGTAACCGGCGACCCCACCCCGCTCAATTTCAGTCATTTTGAACCCATCGACACGTTGGGGGAGAGTTTTCTGATCTTTCATCCCGAGGTCCAACGGCAGATCGTCCAAAAATATATCCACCACCCGTACCTGCTTCCCATGTACGATTCTGGCTCCCCGCTGTTGAACTATCTGCTGGATCAAGAAACGCGCTGCGGGACCATGGAACGGGCCATGAATGTGGGCCACCTGGCCATCCACGCGGCCCTCTATATGGGCTTTGATCCCATCATTCTGGTCGGTTTCGATTTCGCTTTCCCCCGCGAGGGGGGCACAACCCACAGCAAGGATGCCGCCGTCTCGCGCTCCATCTCCGCTGTGAGTGCCGAGGGGCTGGTCTCGGTCGGTGCGAAAGAAGGCAAAGCGGCGGCGGAACAGGGCAAAATGTTACTAGTCCCCGGGATTGACGGGCAACCGGTCCCCACCACGGCTCCCTTCTTGCAGTACATTCGCGCCCTGGAGCGAACCGTGGCCGCCAGCCCTTGCCGATTTATCGACGCGACCGAAGGCGGTGCCGCCTTTGAAGGCACAGAACGCCTGCCGCTGCACGAAGCCATGGCCCGCTTTCTTAGCCAGCCTGGCGTCCACGCCCGCTGGGCCGAGATCAAAGCCGAGCCTCGCAATGATCTCACCTCCTGCGAATTCATCCAAAAACTCCAGACAGGCAAGCAGGTTCTGCAAGCCAGCCGCGCCACCTGCACCGCGCTTTGGCAACAGGTGGAAGAGTGGAAACGCCAGTTGGCCAACCCCACCCTGCCGCAAGCGGAGATTCAGCAGCAATGGCAACGCTTCGATCAACGTTGGGTTGCGATGGTGGGCGACGAAACCTTCAACGCCATCCTGGGCACGGCGGTTCACCACCTGTACTTTGTCCGGCAGCGCAGCACCATTTTGGAAGACGACTCGCCTCAGACCTTTTTAAAAAGCGTTACCCCCAAGTACACGTTCATTCTCTCCGAACTGGCTGGGCTGCTGGACAATTTCCTCCAAACACTGGATTTGGCCATCCAAAATATCCAGACCCATCCATAGGAAAAGGCATGGGTTCCCATGCCTTTTCTCGGACAGTTGGGTAACAAGACTTACGCGCAGAGAGCCAGAATTTCTTCGACTTTCGCGGGCGTGATATCCTGCCGTTCGCCCAGCGCGGTCATCCCCTGATCCTTGAGACGTTGGGCAATTTGTTTGGGTGTTTCTGGATGGATGGAAAGATCGGTATACGCGCTGAAGCGGGTGGGAATGCCCATCGACTCATAGAAGTCCCGCGTCGCCTGAATGGTCTTCTCGATTCGGCTGGCTTCATCCCCCGCAGGATCAATACCCCAGACCCGTTCCCCAAATTGAAGAATTTTTCCCTTCTTGTTCTCTTTCATCACCGTCATCAACGCGGGCATGACCAGTGCCAGGGTACGGGCATGATCGATTCCGTACACGGCGGTGAGTTCATGGCCGATCATGTGCGTAGCCCAATCCTGTACCACTCCCACGGAGAGGAACCCATTCAACGCCACGGTCGCCGCCCACATAAAATTGGCGCGTGCTTCATAGTCCGTGGGATTCGCCAGAGTCTTGGGGCCTTCTTCCTTCAAGGTTAGCAGCACCCCTTCCGACCAGCGATCTTGCAGCGGCGAATTGACATCATAGGTCAAGTACTGCTCCAGCACATGGGTAAACGCGTCCGCGATTCCGTTGGCCACTTGGCGTGGTGGCAAGGAAAATGTCGTTTCGGGATCGAGGATGGAAAAGCGCGGCAACACATGGGAAGACCCAAACGCCCTTTTTTGTTTGGTTCCCTTGCGGCTAACCACCGAAAAAGCGTTCATCTCACTCCCGGTCGCGGGCAGGGTCAGCACGCAACCGA
>JAVFAP010000373.1:0-4809 GCA_034002445.1 bacterium
CCGGGAAAAACAAAAATGCAAGCGGATTTATGGCGTCCTGGAACGCCAGTTCCGTCGTTATTATCAACAAGCGGATCAGATGCGTGGAATCACGGGTGAAACCCTGCTTCACCTGCTGGAACGCCGATTGGATAACGTAGTGTACCGCTTGGGATTCGCCAATTCCCGTTCACAAGCCCGCCAGCTAGTTCGCCATAATCATATTTTGGTAGATGGGCGCCGGGTGAATATTCCCTCCTTTTTATGTAAGGTGGGGAACGTGATTCAGGTGAAGGAAGCCAGCCGTCAATTACCCATGGTCCTCGATTCCATGCAATTGCGGTCGACGACTGGCGGCTATACCTGGATCGAGCGTAATGACACTGAATGTTCTGGTAAGTTAATCCGTTTGCCTAACGTCGACGAAATTCAGATTCCGGTTGTAGAACGTCAGATCGTTGAATTGTATTCAAAATAATTCTGACATTCGGAACCTACCCTTTTCTTTTTCCGAAATAAAAAGGATGATGGATACACCTTTGTCCATCATCCTTTGGAATTAACGAACTGATAATCCGCCGGTTCACTAGGCGAAGGGAGTATATAGTCCCATGAAATTCAAGCCTGTTGTCATGCCCGGTCGTGTCCGTGTTGAGCAAGACTCCTTATCGGACCGATATGGTAAATTTGTGGTAGAACCACTGGAACGAGGGTTCGGGACCACACTGGGCAACTCATTACGGCGAGTCTTGCTTTCTTCGATCCAAGGCGCTGCTGTAAAGGCCGTTCGAATCAATGGTGTCTTGCAAGAAGTGTCCTTTATTCCTGGGGTTGTCGAAGATGTCACCGATATCATCCTCAATATCAAGCGTCTCCGTGTAAAAAACCACCGCAACGGGCCTGTCACCCTTTATCTTCAAGCTTCCGGTGAAGGAGAAATTACGGCTGCCAACATCGAAGAAAATCCCGATGTTGAGATTCTCAACCCGGAACTGCATATCGCAACTCTTGATAAAGACGGCACCTTGGAAATGGAACTTTATGTTGATGTCGGTCGGGGCTATCTTTCATCTGACCGGCAAGTCAAAGAGTTGGATTCCTATCCGATTAACACCATCCTGATCGATGCGATCTTTACTCCCATTGAACGAGTCAAATACTTAGTGGAAAACGCCCGCGTTGGCGATATCACTGATTACGACCGTCTCATTATGGAAATTTGGACGGATGGGACCATCACACCGCAAGATGCCATCGCCTATTCAGGCAAAATCCTTAAAGATCACCTTCTGCTCTTCATCAACTTCCCCGATGAGGATGATTCGCCTCAAGATCATGAGGAAGAAGAAAGAGAAGAAGTCAATCCCTACCTCTCCAAGGGGGTTGAAGAATTGGAACTTTCTGTCCGTGCCTATAACTGCCTGAAAGCCGCCAATATCAAATCCATTGGGGAACTGGTCAACAAGACCGAAGCCGAAATGCTGAAATACCGAAACTTTGGTAAGAAATCCTTGAATGAAATCAAGGAAGTTCTTGTAAAATATAACCTCTATCTGGGAATGAACACCGAGCAAATCAAGGGCGGTGCCTCGCAACCAGACAGTATTGTCCCCGCTCTTCTCGAAGAAGAAGACGAAGAGGACATGGTCAACGAACCGTTAGACGACTAAGAACGAAAACAGAGCAATCGGGGTATGTGACTCATGAGACATAGAAATTCTGGCCGAAAACTTGGAAGAACCACTTCTCATCGTGAAGCGATGTTCGCTAACCAGGCGACCTCACTTCTTCGCCATGGGCGGATCAAAACCACCCATCAAAAATGCAAGGAATTGCGTCCCATCGTCGAAAAGCTGATCACAGCGGCGAAGGAAGATACCGTCCACGCCCGTCGCAAAGTCGCGAAGATGGTCCATGACAAAGACGTTGTGAGAAAACTCTTCTCCGAAATCGCTCCTGAATTCATGGAACGTCCCGGGGGATATACGCAGATTCTTCAATTGGGGCCCCGTAAAAATGATGGCGCCCAAATGTCTTTTATTCAGCTGGTTGGGTACGAACCCCAGGAAGCCGCTGAGTAATTTCATCTCTTGCTTCATCACAAAAACCGCCTTCCTGGGCGGTTTTTGTTTTTTGATTCAGTAAAAAAATCCCCTGCCTTTTCTTTTGGCAGGGGATTTTTATAAATCACTTAGTATGCGGGGCCATCCAGCCAGCGGCTATCGATGTAGCGGATAATATCCCGAACCGATATGATCCCGGTGGGGTGATTCAGATCATCGATAATAGGTATATGTCGGTAGCCCCCATCTGCCATCCGGTTCAGGGCAAAGGCGATGGTATGGTTGACATGAAGGGCCATGGGATTGGGCGTCATGAAATCCGAAATGGGCTGGTTTGCCAGATCGGTAAACTGGTTGGCGATTTTGGTGACCACATCCCGTTCGGTGAAGATTCCAATCAGTTGATTCTCATCCACAACCAAGACTGCGCCAATTTTATGCTTGATCATCAGTTCCATTGCGGTCTTGATGGGTGTGTCGGGGAGGACGCGAATACTCAGTTTGGGTTCAAGGACCGCGATTTTTTCTTTTAGTATGGATTGCTGTTCCATTGGGTATTCCCCCAGTCTCTCTGCAGGATGTGGGATCATCAAAACCACGGGTCAGGGCTGAACCACCCAGGTTTCTCCGGAATGGAAGAGGTCTTCCAGACTGCCCTCTCCCAGGTTTTCTTTGGCTTCTTGAATTTGTTGATGAACGAGTCTGTCGTAGGACGGCTTTTCCACGTTTCGGAAAACACCGATCGGCTCGGGAAATTCTGGGTAATGCATCCGCGACAGCAAAAAGGCCAAGGTGGGCTGCGCCATGCTTTCATCATGCACCAGCAGATCCGTCTCGGTCACTCCGTTTTCCCCGAGGGTAACGATTTCCAGGGATAACTGATTTAAACGAATCCCCTTGTTGTTGTCCTTGCCGAAACGGATGGGCTTGCCGTGTTCCAGTTCAATGACATTCTCCATCTTCTGGGCACGGTCCGTGGCGTAGGTGAAGGCGCCATCGTTGAATATGTTGCAGTTCTGATAGATTTCCACAAACGAGACGCCTTTGTGGGCGGCCGCTTTTTCCAAGGTTTCCGCCAAATGTTTGACATTGACATCGATCGAGCGGGCGACAAAGGTGGCCTCGGCTCCCAGCGCGAATTCCAGCGGTCGGATGGGATAATCCACGGAACCGAAGGGGGTGGACTTGGTTTTCTTTCCCGCTTCGGATGTGGGCGAAACCTGCCCCTTGGTCAGCCCATAGATGCGGTTGTTGAATAACAGGATGTTGAGGTTGACATTTTTGCGGATAGCGTGCATCAAATGGTTTCCCCCGATGCTAAGGCCATCACCGTCCCCGGTAATCACCCATACATCCAGTTCCGGCCGATATACTTTGAGACCGGTGGCGACGGCGGGGGCGCGTCCATGGATACTGTGAATACCATAGGCGTTCATGTAGTATGGAAATCGGCTGGAACAGCCGATCCCAGAGATAAACACCGTATTTTCGACAGAAACCTGCAAATTTGCAAGGACTTTCTTGACCTGGGAGAGAATGGAGTAATCCCCGCAACCGGGACACCACCTGGGATCCTGGTCGCTGGCGTAATCTTTGGGAGTCAGGCGGGGTGTTTCTTGGGTTGTCATTCTTTCTCCTCCAGGGCGTTGTCGATCGCTTCTACAATTTCATGGACCTGGAATGGCCGACCTTTGACTTTATTGAGACCATTCATTGGGATGAGATACTGGGCTTGCAAGATGTGCTTCAGTTGTCCCAGGTTCATTTCGGGTACCAGAATCTTATTGAATTTGCTCAGAATATCACCCAAATTCTTGGGGAAGGGATACAGATATTTGAGGTGAATACTGGAAACCGGCTTGCCTGCCTGGCGGGCTTTCTCGACCGCGGTAGCGATGGCGCCATAGGTGCTACCCCAACCGACAATCAAGAGTTCGCCTTCTGTGTCCCCATGGACCTGCAGAAGGGGGATATCGTTCTGGATGCCTTGCACCTTTTCTTGGCGCAGTTTCACCATGACTTCGTGGTTGTTGGAATCATAACTGACGTTCCCGGTGAGGTGTTGTTTTTCCAATCCACCAACCCGGTGTTGTAAGCCCGGTGTGCCGGGAATAGCCCACGGCCGGGAGAGCCGTTCATTGCGGGAATAGGGAAAAAATTTTTCAGGATGGGTATAGTACGGGACATCAATTTTGGGAAGGGAAGCGATATCGGGTACCTTCCAGGGTTCGGTTCCGTTGGCGAGATAGCCGTCCGAGAGCAACATGACAGGGGTCATGAACTGGAGGGCGATCCGAGCTGCTTCCAGCGCCATCCAGAAGCAATCCGCCGGCGTGGCGGCCGCGAGGACGGGCAGCGGGCATTCCCCATTGCGCCCGTAAATAGCCTGGAATAAATCGGCTTGTTCGGTCTTGGTGGGCAGCCCGGTACTGGGGCCGCCGCGCTGGACATTGACGATGATGGAGGGGAGTTCCAGCATGACCGCCAACCCCATGGCTTCCGCTTTGAGAGCGATGCCGGGTCCGCTGGTTCCAGTTACCGCCAATGCGCCCCCAAACGCCGCGCCCACGACAGAGCACATCGCTGAGATCTCGTCTTCGGCTTGGAAGGTAACCACGCCATAATTTTTCAAGCCCGAAAGTCGTGCAGAATTTCACTGGCCGGGGTGATGGGGTAACTGGCGTAGAACAGGGGCTTTTGCGAAATTTTGGATGCGGCAACCAAGCCATAGGCGATGGCTTCGTTTCCGGATAATTTTTTGTAGAGA
>JAVFAP010000374.1:0-4808 GCA_034002445.1 bacterium
TTCCAGGTCAAAGCATGTTTTGGGGTTGATTTTATGGTAAGATGGACCCCAATCTCATCGAAAGGAGAGGTACGATGGCTGAACAAACGATTTTCTGCCGGAAGAGGTGGCTTATTCTGTGTTTATGCTTGCTATTGCTTCCGGTTTATGTGGCGGCTGTTAAGAAGGAACCTTCCCAGGTCCCCAAGGCCAGCGAGATGGAGAGGGTGCGGATCGATGCGGCAGAGACGGGATTTCTTCTGCATCCCTCGCAGACGCCGTTTCATCCCTGGGGCTTTAATTATGACCATGACCGGGATGGGCGGTTGCTGGAGGATTATTGGGAGGATGAATGGGCGACCGTAGCCGAAGATTTTGACGAGATGAAAGCGCTGGAAGCCAATGTGGTGCGGGTGCATTTGCAGTTGGGGAAGTTCATGAGCAGCCCGGAGACGACCAACGAGGCAGCGCTGGAGCGGCTGCGGGAGTTGCTAGACTTAGCGGAAGAAACGAGGTTGTACCTGGATCTGACCGGATTGGGGTGTTACCACGAAGCCGATATTCCCGCTTGGTATGACGCGCTGCCTGAAGGGCGGCGGTGGGCAACACAAGCGCGGTTTTGGGCGGCGGTGGCACGAACCTGCGCCCAAAGCCCGGCGGTGTTTTGTTATGACCTGATGAACGAGCCAGTATTGCCAGGAGAGAAGGCGGAAAGCGAATGGCTGTTGGGGGAACTGGACGGCAAGTTTTTTGTACAGCGGATCGCGCTAGCGCTGGAGGGGCGCAGCCGGGACGCGGTGGCGAAGCAATGGATCGACACGCTAGTGAATGCCATTCGGAGCGAAGACCCCGACCACTTGATCACGGTCGGGGCGATCCCCTGGGTGCAGGTGTTTCCCAACGCGAAGCCGGTGTTTTACGCGCCGGAGGTGAGTGCCAATCTGGATTTTGTCAGTATTCATGTATATCCCAAGACGGGGGAAGTGGAGAAGGCTATCCACGCCGTTTCGGCCTACGCGATAGGCAAACCGATCGTCATCGAGGAAATGTTTCCTCTGCATTGTTCGACGGAGGAACTGGGACAATTTATCGAGGGGACACGAGCACAGGTAGCGGGGTTCATTGGATTCTACTGGGGCAAGCGGGTGGAGGAGTATGCCGAAGAGGCGGATTTCACCAGTGCGCTGATCCGGTCGTGGTTGGTGTTTTTTCGTGATTTTCCGCAGTAAAGGAAGGCAAATGGCGTATTTTCAAGGTGAACAAAAATGAAGAGGCGTTCGCCAAGCGTGTTTACTGAAATGGAAAGATTCGGTATGATGGCACTAATCCGACAATCGGACAATTCTTCATAAAACCAAATCAGAAATACCTCGTGATAAGGGAGAAAACATATGGCAGCAAATATCGAAGCGTTATGCAATCAAGCGATGGAAGCGGGTGGCGGGATCCTCCGCCTGGCTCCCAACTGGGTGCCCCGGTCATTCTTGCATCCAGGCCGCCGGATCAAACTGCATCCCCGCGATTACTATGCCTTGGGGACGCATCGGGGCGGGATTGATGAACGCTGGTTCGCCTCGACAACCGAAGCCGCCAACGACAACCGGGAAGAATTTGAAGGCCTCAGTTTCGCGGTATGCAATGGGGAAAAGTTCTTGTTGCGGGATGCCGTGGACACGCTGAAGGGGCGCCTGGTCGGCGACGCGATTTGGAACAAGTACCAGCGTTGGCCCGTGTACAGCAAGTTCTTCGATAATATGGGGCCCATCCCCCATCACATGCACCAGCGCGAAGAAGACGCCAAGTTGGTGGGGCAAGAAGGCAAGCCGGAAGCCTATTATTTCCCGCCCCAGCTCAATTATGTCGGGAATAATTTCCCCTACACATTCTTTGGTCTGGAACCGGGTACCACCAAGCAAGATATCATCCAATGCCTGGAACGCTGGAACGAAGGCGACAACGGAATTCTGGATTATTCCAAAGCCTACCGGCTGAAAGTGGGATCGGGCTGGAAAGTCGATCCTGGCGTGCTGCACGCGCCCGGCTCGCTGGTGACTTATGAGCCGCAATGGGGTTCGGACGTGTTTGGGATGTATCAATCGCTGGTGGAAGGCCGCCGCGTTCCGTGGGAACTTTTGGTCAAGGATATGCCGAAAGAAAAGCATCACGACCTGGAGTTCATCGTCAATCAGTTGGATTGGGAGAAGAATGTCGATCCCAACTTTGGTGCCAACCACGCCTTGGAACCCATCGCCGATCCGGCCAATACCGGGGATGGCTATGTGGACAACTGGGTGGTGTATGGCGGGTTTGACGGATTCCAGGTAACAACCGCGAAGGAACTGACCATTCAGCCCAAGGTGAAAGTAACGATCAAGGACAACGGGGCGAGTGGCGTGATCGTGATGCAAGGCCGGGGCCGCATCGGCAAGTTGAATGTGGAGACGCCCGCCCTGATCCGGTTTGGGCAGATGACCGAGGATGAAGTGTTCATTTCCGCCGAAGCGGCGAAAGCTGGTGTGGAGATTGAGAACCATTCGGAAGCCGATCCGCTGGTATTGCTACGGTATTTTGGGCCCGAAGTGAATCCGCAAGCGCCGGAAGTGGGCGATCATAAGAAATAAACGCAACGCATCCCGGGGCTCTACGAAGATTGTAGAGCCCCATGGCCCGGCGGATGCCGCGGCCCTCCCCCCACCCGTGATGGGGGCATCCAAACAACGTGGGAGAACGATTTATGAAGAAGATATCCATTGGTTCGTGGGCTTACAGCATTGGCCCTTATCAGAGCAATCCTGTCGCATGGGATACGGTACTCCAGAATTTGAAAGAGATGGATTTTGATGGTGTGGAGCTGGGTGGATTTCCTCCCCATCCCAATCCAGACGATTATGCGGACAAGGAAAGCCGGGCGAAGTTAGTACAGCAAATGAAGGATATCGGCCTGGAATTTTCGGGCATCGCGGCCAACTTATGGGGCCAGAAACTCATCAACACAGCTGATAACACAGGCTACATCAACGAGTTTCGTAAGAATTTGGATTTCTGTGTGGATTGCGGCATCCCCGGTTTGCGGGTGGATACCGTGCAGCCGCCGACGATTTTTGACGAAGTGGATTACGACACCGCTTTCAAGCGGGTGGTTGAAACGTGGAAAGTCTGTGTGAAGGAAGCGGCTGACAAGGGCGTTTATGTGACCTGGGAATTTGAACCGGGTTTCGCGTTCAACAAGCCCTCGGATATTATCAACATTATAGACGCAGTCAATCATGACAACTTTGGTGTCCAGCTGGATACCTGCCACGCGCAGATGGTAGCGAAATATGGCGCACGGCAGCCGGGGGAAAAAGAGACACTGCCGGGCGGCGCGCTGGAACTGATCCAAAAGTTGTCGGGCAAGATCAACCATGTGCATCTGATCGACTCGGATGGGACACTGCATGATGATGAAACCTCCACCCACGCGCCGTTCGGCGATGGGGAGTTGGATTTCAGCGTGCTGATCCCCGCCTTGAACCGGGCGGGTGTGCCGCACAATTGGTGGACGATCGATCTTTGCTTCTGGCCCAACGCCTGGGACGTGACCAAGCGCTGCAAGGACGGGATCGATGAACTGAATCGGAAATATGGAGACGCTTAATCATGGCTAAAAAAGAATTACGTGTAGGCATTATCGGCTATGGGTTCATGGGTCGAACCCATTCCAATGCATACCGCAAAGTCAGTAATTTTTTTGATATTGAATATACCCCGGTGTTAAAAACCATCTGCGGGCTGGTGGAAGCGGAAGCGAAAACCTTTGCCGAACGGTGGGGATTTGAATCGTATGTGACCGATTGGAAACAGGTTATCAACGATCCCGAAATCGATGTAGTGGATATTTGTGTCCCCAATAATTTCCACGCGGAACTGGCCATCGCCGCCGCGAAGGCGGGCAAGGCGATTATCTGTGAAAAGCCGATGGCGTTGAACGCCACCCAAGGTGAAGAGATGGTGAAAGCCATCGAAGCCGCGGGCGTACCGAACATGGTCTCCTTCAACTACCGTCGTGTACCGGCAGTGACCTTGGCGAAGAATCTGATTGATCAAGGCCGGTTGGGCCGGATTTTCCATTACCGTTCGAATTTCTTGCAGGATTGGACGATCAGTTCGGATGTCCCGCAGGGTGGCGACGCATTGTGGCGGCTGGATGTCAAAGCCGCTGGCTCTGGAGTTACTGGCGACCTGCTGGCCCACTGCATCGACACCGCGCTGTGGCTCAATGGCGGGATCAGCGATGTGTGCGCCATGACCGAGACGTTTGTCAAACAGCGGATGCACAAAGAGACCGGCAAGGTGGAGCCGGTGGGGATCGATGACGCCTGTTCGTTCCTGTGCCATTTCCAGAACGGCTCGTTGGGGCTGTTTGAATCGACTCGCTACGCGCGCGGGCACAAGGCACTGTATACCTTTGAAATCAACGGCGAACACGCTTCGATCAAGTGGGATCTGCATGACCTGCACCGCTTGGAGTGGTTTGATCACCGGGATGAAGGGGCCGTACGCGGCTGGCGTTCGATCCATGTGACCGATCATGGCGGAGACCATCCCTACATGGACAAATGGTGGGTGCCGGGCTTGCAGATTGGCTACGAACATAGTTTCGTACACCAACTCTATGAATTTTTGACCGACATGGCGGCGAATCAACCGACTCATCCCAGCTTCCGGGAAGCGTTGGCGACCCAGTACGTGTGCGAGAAGGTGCTGGAATCGGCGAAAGCCAGACAGTGGGTAGACGTGCCTCAGGTGTGAGGCGTGCCGCTTGTTCAGCAGACACCAAAGGCGGACCC
>JAVFAP010000375.1:0-4777 GCA_034002445.1 bacterium
GTTCCTGGGTGAAATAGAGACGGGGCCCCGGTGCAGCGGCGGGCGAAGCCGCATACCCCACGGTCCACTCCCCAACCACAAGCACCAAGGAAAGAATCCCGGGGATGAATCCACGCCACAGAGTGCGGCGGCGATATCCGGCGGCTAAAGAAACTGGTCTGGCCATGGGCAGGCTCCTCTTCTCCGCGTTATTATGGCAATTCCCGGATTAAAATATTCTTGAACTCGATGGGAGAGCCTTCGGCCTCCAGGCAGAGATGGCCGGTGCGTGGATCCGCCCCGGTGCCGCCGGAAACTTCCTCGCCATTCACCCATAACCGCACTTCGCCATTGATACAACGGACATAGTACTGATTCCATTCTCCCACGCCCTTGCTGAGATTCTTACTGGGGAAACTGCGGGAACCATCCGGCGAGAGGGGCGGAAACGGCTGCAGTTTGGAGCGCCCCACGGCAAAGATATCGCCGTTGGTGCTGAACCACTCCCCCTTTTTTCCCGTGTTTTTTTCGTACTGGGTCGCGTACCCATGATCCAGCATCTGAATTTCAATCCCCGCGCCCGGCAATTTGCCTGGAGCCAGGTCTTCCAACACATCCATTGGCACCCAGGCGAAACAGCCTGAGTTGCCAGCGGGTTTCATATGCCGCCATTGAATCAATAACTCAAAATTGGTATAGACTTTTTGGGACCGGTACACCCCAACGGGCCGTCCCGTACTAAACAGCATCCCGTCCTTCCATTTCCAGGTATCTGGCTCGTCGTTGACGCGGACAAAATCATCCGGGCCCAGTTTCACCCAGCCCTCTTCGCTGCCGGTGATCATCGCCTTGGGTTCAACCACCCCGTCTTCGGCGCCGGCGGGTACCGCCAGCAGAAATGCGAACAGCATCACAATCGGGGTGAGGATACGGCAAAATGTTGATTTTGTTTTCATGGCACAATTCCTCTCTAGCATGATGAGAATGGATCAGTATACCAAATCGAGATTCCATAAACAACCAAGGAAGGAAAGAACAGGACCGATTCTCGCGCAAGGAAAAAGGCCCCAGAGCAAGATGAAAACTCACTCTGGGGCCGTTGCTTCTGCAAGCATAACCGTATGACATTTATTTGGTGTGGGAAGAAAGCAGCCGTAATTGGATGAGAAACGCGGCCTGCGGATTCGTGGCCGTCATCATTTGAATTTCCTCTTCCGTAAACCCATTCTTTTTTAATTCGGGTATGAATGTAGTAAACAGCGTATCGAAGGCCCGGAAGGTTCCGCCCTCCGGCTCCCCGATGTGATACCAGCCCGCGTCGTGCGACAGCATCACGCGGTGCAGCAGGTTTTCTTTTTTCAGAACCAACAGGGGCTGGAGATGCCGTTCGATCGAAGAGGGCGACAATCCATCCAGCGATACCCACGCCCCCATCCGCGCAACCTGGCAAAGGACAGCCGCATCCGCCTCGCTTTGCGCGTGGACCCAGATAAAAGCATCTGGCCGGACGCCTTCCGCCTGCACCAGCGCCAGTTCTTCCATCGCCTGCTTGCCATCCCCGGTATGCGCGGCGATCACCAGGCCCGTTTCTCGATGCGCTCGCGCCGCCGCCTGCACCAATTTCTGATCAATCGCGGAAAGGGGATGGGAATCCACCCCGATCTTGATAAAGCCAGGCCGAATGCCCGTTTCCCCGATGCCGTGCTGCCATTCATCGGTCCAGCGCGCCGCCAGTTGCTCCACCGTATCCTCATAGGCGTGGGCGGGCACGCACCGGTCTCCCGCCGCGCCGTAGTAGCCGGTATTGGTCAAAATATGCAATCCCGTCATCTGGGAGAGGCGCTGAAAGACGACCGGATCGCGCCCTAGGTAGTTAGGGGTACATTCTACCAGGGTGCGGCAGCCGAGATCATAAATCTGCTGTAAAAACGGCAGGGCTTTGGCAACCACCTCGTCGGCCTGGTAGCGGTCCGGGGAAACCTGATCAGCGCCGATAAAATCCACCATGATATGCTCGTGGGGCAGGGTCATCCCCAATTGGGCCGGTTCGATCGGCCCCTGCACCGTCATGATTTTTCCCTGGAAAAGGATGTCCGCCCACCCCAGGTTACTGACGATGACAATGAAAAGACTCAAAACCAATGAACGCATAGACGCTTCTCCTCTAAATTTATGGTTCCCAGGTTAAACAGTTGCGGATAATCTGCCGAAACGAGGGATGGGCGAAATCCGCCTTGGCATGGCCTGGCTGCAAATAGATAATCCACCCCTTGCCAGCAGGTTTCAGCCAGCCGCTCCGGTCTTGCTGGATGACCACCCCCGTTTCGGGATCGGTGGTTTGAAAGCCGAAGAGGACGGTTTTTTCATACCCGTCCGTGAATTGCTGATTCAAGAAGCATTCCGTCTGGGGCAGATCAAACGCCGGAAAGTCTCCTTCCACCACAAGGGGCCCCGCACAGCGATAGCGGATGGTTTGCGGATAGGAAACCTGGTTGGATGAAATATAGTGCGATGGATTGAGGTTGACGACGGTATGGATCACATTCCCCAACACCTTCCATGGAGTTTGGGGATGATCGCGCGGATTGAGGTGCAGCCCGGCGAAAGCCAGAAACGCAGGATTGTTCATCCGCGCCGAGGCCAGCGCGTGATGCAACAAGATCAGCCGCCCACCTTGGCGGGTATAGTGGATCAGGGCCTGGCTGGTTGCCTCGGTCATCGCGCCATGGATGTATTGAAACACCGCGTCATAGCCGCTGAGGCCTGTCGGCAATTGCGCCTGGTCCACCATCGTTACCGCATGGCCCTGACTAACCAGGTCAGATTGCATCACCGCCATGGGGCCCTGCTCATCCGCCACAATCAATACATCCGTGGCATGGAGGAGCAAGGGAAGCAGCAGAAAGAAAAATTGAAATACTAATTTTTTCATAAATACTTATCTCCAAATCCCAGACCGCTATTTCGCGAGGGGATCGTATTCGGGATTGGGGATGGGAACCTTGGCGCCGGTCTCTTGCAGCCAGGCTTGCAGCCGTTCGTTCAACGTGTTTACAATGTCTGGTTTCTCAGTTGCCAAGTCGGTGGTTTCGGATAGATCCTCTTTCAAATTGTAGAGTTCCATGGTGCCCTGGCCGTAGCGCTTGATCAGTTTCCACTGCCCTTGGCGGATGATACTATAGGGGTCGGTGCAATAGCGGTAATGGGGGAAATGCCAGAAGATCGCCTCCCGCGTCCATTCACCTTCCTTCCGCAGCAGGGGCATCAGGCTAAGCCCATCGATGGCCCGGTCTGCTGGGAGAGCCGCACCGGCCGCCTCGCAGAGGGTGGGGAGGAAATCCACGCTGGTCACCGGGGTGTCACAAAGCGTCCCCGCCTTGATCCTCCGTGGCCAGCGGACGATCAATGGTTCGCGGATGCCGCCCTCGTAGGGATACCCCTTCCCTTCCCGCAAGGGCTGGTTGTTGGTTGGAGCGGGATTGCCATCGGAAAGCCCCCCGTTATCCCCCGTGAAGAGAATGAGGGTATTGTCCGCGATCCCCTTCTCTTCCAGCACCCTCATGATCTTGCCGACGCACTCATCCACACTCTGCACCATCGCCGCGTAGATCGGGTGGCTCTGCTGGGTCTTTTCCTTCTTCGTATATTTCTCCACCAAGTCCGGCTTCCCCTGCAAGGGGGTATGGACTGCGTAGTTGGCCATGTAAAGGAAAAACGGCTTGTCCGCATGGGCGTCGATAAACGCCACCGCTTCATCCCCCAAGCGGTCAGTCAGGTATTCGCCTTCTTTTCGGGGTGGCAAGGTGGGAATATTGGCGAGCCGGTTATTTTTGTAGGGATCGAAATAGCTGGGTGGCTGCCCGTAATCACAGCCCCCGATATTGTAGTCAAATCCCTGGGTTTCTGGATACCATTGTTCTGATCCCAAGTGCCATTTGCCAATGTGGCAGGTGGTATACCCTTGTTCTTTCAGCAATTCGGCAATCGTGCGCTCTTCATGCTTCAGCCAAAAGGGATTGGGCGGACACAGCACCGCTTCCTTGGGAGTCCCGACATACGCGGTGGGGTACTCGGCCGCCGTCGACCCAGCCCCGCCCTGAAAACCAGCGCGGATCCAATCGGTAATGCCAATGCGAGCCGGATAGCGGCCAGTGAGGATCGAGGCCCGGGTGGGCGAGCAGACTGCGCAGGCGGCATAGGCGTCGGTAAAGCGCATCCCCTGCGCGGCGAGGCGGTCAATATGGGGCGTCTCGAAGTACTGGCTGCCATAGCACCCGGTATCCATCCAACCCAGATCGTCCACCAAAATAAAAACAATATTCGGTTTGGCTTCCTCCGCATGCGACGAGAACCGCGGACCCAAGGCGGCACCCAGCGCCAAGGTTTTCAGACACTGCCGGCGAGTGATGGAATGAAACATACAAACCTCCCTTTGGCGTTCCAATTTCTTTGTACCGTATCATACGTAACCACAGAAAACCAGATTTCTTTCCCGCTTCCCTGCAAATCCATCATCTTCCGTCCAGGCCGGATTCTTATACACTAATCCCATCATCACCAAAGGAGAATTGTTATGTCTGATACCGCGATTACCGTGATCGCCAAGATTGTAGCCAAACCCGACAAGATCGAAGAAGTGAAACAAGAAGCCCTGGCCCTCATCCCCACCACCCGAGCGGAAGAAGGCTGCATCGACTATGTGCTGCATCAGCACACTGAAAACTCCGCCCTCTTCTGTTTCTATGAAAACTGGAGAAGCAAGGCCGATCTGGATGCACACCTGCAAAAACCCCACCTC
>JAVFAP010000376.1:0-4774 GCA_034002445.1 bacterium
ACACACCCTGCTTGCCATTCCGCAACCATCCATAGCACCCTTACCAAGGTTCAAAGAAAGCGGCACCCCATCCCGAGCCTCATCTTCCTGATCTCCAGGATTCCAGAACCCCTCTCCTGGAACCTCTGCAAGCCCCGCCGGCCATCCCCCCCTCCATATTTCAATAAAAAGATTACGAATCATCCGCTTTTCGCAATTTTATTTTGCGAAAATTAACCAGAAAATGGTCTTTTTCTTCTTTTCTCGTCCGTTCCGTCCGTGCCAATTGAGAAGTTTCCTGGATTTTCTCTATAAACCCTCTATACTTTTACCAGAGAAAGTAAGAAAAGGGGGAATGCGTCCTCTCGCTTCTTGCACCCTCGGAGATTTTTTCTGACATCTCGCGTTTCTTGCGATAAGTATGAGAAAGGAAACACAGCCAGATCCTTGGCGCTGTGTTCTTGGCAGCCGCCGGATCAAGGGAATGGAGAATCAAGATGCACCCTCTATGTAAAGTGTGGATCGCTGTGTTTGGGTTTTTGGCCTTGAGTATGCCAGCCTGGACCCAAGACACCTTCGTCAAACCGGATCTGTTGAATATCGAGAAAATCCAAAACCAGGAGCAACTGAGCAAAACCAGCAAGGTCAAACGAATCTACATCTTCCTGGCCGTGCACGAAAACAATGGATACAAATTTTACGTGGGCCGGTTTGAACTCAATCCCGAGACCAAGACCCTGAACAAAGAGCCAAATAATCTCAAAGAATACCAAGAGATTGGATTTATCCCCCGGAAAATCCTGATCTCCGAAAACCAACATATGTGCTACATCTCAGCGCTTCCCAAGTTCAAGGAACTTTTCCCCAATCACACCTATCCGTTCAAGCGGGAACGGCTGGTTGAGGTTCCAACCAAGAAAGCGCCCGATGATCAGGCCCGGCTGACCGGATCCAAGTCGCTGCCCTTGATCAACCGGGATGGCGAAAAAATGGGATTGGAGCATTTCATCGCTTTCTACAACCTGGCCCCACCCCAATTGGACGCGGAAGGGAAGCCGGTCCCGTCTGAAAACAACATCCACTCCTACGGGTTCATCGAAATCAAATTCGATAACTCCTGAGCGCATGGGTTCAACTTTCTTTTCTTTCTGTCTGGTTGTGATAGCATACGCTATCACCATACCAGACGGAGGTTGAACCTGTGTACCCCAGAACCCTTTTCTTCCTGCTCACACTCGGGTTTTGTACCCTTCTCGCCCCGGCCATGCCCCTAGGCCAATCCCTCTTCGAGAACCTGGCCACTCCCCCCGATTACACAACCCATCGCGTTTCCAGCCATGATCGGGAGGGAGGAAATCAAGACTGGATCTCCATCGAACCGGGGGAAACCAAGACCTTGGCCGAATTGGACGGCCCAGGCGCGATCACGCATCTCTGGAACACCGTCGACGCGGAAATCTATTATCCCCGACTGATGGTTCTTCGGTTCTACTGGGATGGTCAAGCCACGCCTTCCGTCGAAGTCCCCTTGGGAGATTTCTTCGGTGTAGGTCATGGATTGAATATCCCCTTCCAAAGCCTGCCTGTCGCGGTGTCGTCCGAGGGGCGCGCCCGTAACTGTTACTGGTTCATGCCCTTTCAACGTTCCGCCAAAATCACCCTCACCCACGAAGGCTTTCAGCCGGTATCCAAATTTTATTATTACATCGACTACCGCCGCTATACCCAACCGCAGCCGGATCCCCTTTATTTTCATGCGCAGTACCGCCAAGCCACCCCCAACCCACCCATCAACCTCAGCGGAAAGAACACCGACGGCAAAGCCAACTATCTCCTGTTGGAAACTCAGGGGCGCGGACTGTATGTGGGCTCGCTGCTCAGCGTCCAGTTGAATGCCGATGGCTGGTTTGGGGAAGGCGATGATATGTTCTTTATCGACGGTGAATCCACCCCATCCCTGATTGGGACTGGTACCGAGGATTATTTCAACGACGCCTGGGGATTCCGAGCGTTTTCTTTTCCCTATCACGGCGTGCCCTTGTGGGAAGGCTACCAAAAGGGGCACCGGGCGACCGCGTACAAATGGCATCTACACGACCCGGTGGCCTTCAGCCAATCTCTACGGGCCACGGTTGAGCATGGCCACGCCAATGATCGGCAAGATGACTTTTACTCCGTCGCCTACTGGTACCAGACCTTGCCCAGCCCCGAACCTCCCGCCCTGCCCGGCCCCCTGGACCGGCTGCCGGACGAAGGCCAGTTCTACGCCAAGGGTCTCTTCATCAACCGAGAACTGGAAACCCATATCAGTCAAAAGCGGTGGGACAGCGCATTCGCCCGCATCGATCAGCATCTCCAAGAAAATGAACGGGCTGACGAAGCCGGCTACTGGTCCCTGCGTAAAGGCGTTTTGTTGAAACAAACCGGGCAAATCAAGCAAGCCCAATCCGCTTTCGAGACCGCGGTCCAGCGCAGCAAAAAAGAAGATCCCCACCAAGAATGGCAAGCCGGGGAGATTCAAGCGCAATCGCTGGCCGAAGCCCATACCCTGGCCTCTGCAAAAGAAGCCCAGTTGATGGTGCTCTCCCCTGCTCCCTTCGAAATCTTTCTGGACGAAAAACCGATCGCCAAGCACAATGGTCACGCCGCCATCCAAACCTTTATCATCGAACTTTCCGGCGGCAGCCATCTGCTGGCGGTTGCGTGTGAACACAAATCCCGTATCCCCTGGTTTGCGTTGCAACTCAGCCACCGCAAGGGCTACCTGGTCAGCAATGCCACCTGGAAAGTCAACACACGCCTCACCGAAGGCTGGAACACCAAGAAATTTGACGATTCCACCTGGACGAATGCCGCCTCCCTGGGTTCCACCATCAACGGACCCTGGAAAGCCGCCGATCCCCGTTCCGCCTTCCTGCAGCCGTTCTTAACCGCGGAGTTGATCGGCGCCCCCAGTTCCATGGGAGAAACCCAAGCCTTGTATTTTCGAACCGAATTTCGCCCCTGAACAAGAAGCGCACTTCATCAAGCCAAGCAGGGTGGTCTCACGCCACCCTGCTTTTGGGCTCCTCGTCCTAATCGATCACCCAAAACAGTATTTCACTCGTTAATTGTTTTCTAACAAACTGTTCACATAAATATTGTTTATATATAAATATTCCCTCTTGATCTTTCTCCCTTCATCCGATACAATAAAGATATCTAAACTTTCCAAGGAGTTTTCGCTCATGAAAACCATGATCCGTTTCTGTCCTACCGCAACACTCGTGGTCCTCTTGCTGGTTCTGGTATTCCTTAGCGGGTGTGGTCCCATTTGAACCTCATGAACAAGTACTGGAACTGGTTTCACTTGAATTGGCGGGTACTTCACTTGGCTCTACGGGGGCGGTGGCTGAATCAAGCGGATATCGCATCCGGCTATGATTCCGCCGCCCCCTCTTATGATGAAGCCTGGCTGGTGCATCTCTCTTCAGTCACGGACCGCTTACTGCAGCGCCTCCCTCCCATCCCCTCCGGCCCGATCCTGGACTTAGGCTGCGGGACTGGCTACACCACGGCGTTTCTAGCCCAGCACTATCCCCATCATCCCCTCACCGCGGTCGATTTGTCCCCTGCCATGATCGCCAAGGCACGGGAACGCCTGGCCCACGCAGAACCCCTATTCTTTACCAGAGATATGCTGAAATTTTTGCAACGCGAGCCACCCGCCGCTACCGCGATGGTGCTTTCCGCTTGGGCGATCGGGTATTCATATCCAAACCACATCCTTCGGCAAGCGGGGCGGGTGTTAAAAGAGGGAGGCTGTTTCGCCTTTGTGGTCAACCGGCTGGATACCCTGGGCCCCATATTCAAGACATTTCAAGAGGGCATGCTCCGGTTTCCGCGGCAGGTCAACCGGGCGCTCTGGCCACATTTCCCCAAGTCTTGGGGTGAAATGCAAGGCCAAGCCCGCCAAGCAGGCTTGATCGAAGAATTTGTCGAAGAAGATAAGATCCCCCTCACCCTGCCCTCCGGCACGCCTCCCCTGGATTGGGTTCTAGGCACAGGCATCCTCGCGGGCTTTGATGCCGTTCTCCCGCTGCGCTCACCGGGGCCGGTTGCCGATTTTTTCAATGAACGGTTGGAGACAATGCAAGACGAATTGGCCCATCACTATATCATGGCCATTCTGCGCAAACGAGGCGCCTCATGAACCACGATCTATGGTCTTTAGTCCGGATTCTCACGAATTCCGCCATCACCTCAACACCCATCCGGGTGTTGAGGGAATTGGAGCGGCAAGGCAAGAGGCGGCTGCCAGACCCCGTACAGCGACAGGTGGCGTCCCGTCGGACGCCCAGGCTCAAAACCCTGCGTTTTGTCTACCGCTGGCTTTGCAGCGAGCATCTCACCCGGCACAAGGGACAATGGGTGATCAACTCGTTTCTGCCCCCCTTCCCCAGCCCCGCATTTGAGCGCATGTTCACCAACCTTCTCTCCGGCCGCCACCTCAGCCCAGTGTCCGCCTACCTGGCCATCACCGCCGAATGCCCTTATAACTGTTGGCATTGCAGTTTGAAGAACCGTCGCAGCGGCCACATGCCAACCGAAACCTGGCTTGCGGCCATCGAACAACTGCACCAGTTGGGATGCAGTGTCATCGGGTTTACCGGAGGCGAACCATTATGGAGGGAGGATCTGGCAACTCTGATCCGGGCCGCCCATCAGGGTGGGGCAACGACGATCATGTACACTTGTGGAGCCCGCTTTCTTCCCGAGCGGATTACGGAGCTTAAGGCGGCGGGACTGTGGGGTG